>NZ_JFAN01000001.1:0-44872 GCF_006408855.1 Bifidobacterium sp. UTBIF-68
TTTTATTCTACAGAAGTGCAATTCGCGGCACAACGATGCAAAATCATTATTTGGCCCGATAATGTCACGTTCTGGTCGCGCCGTATGCCGGGGACGCACGCGTATGAATCCGGGGAAGCTCGGGGAGTGGTGCCCGGGGAGTAGTCTGGAAGAGTAGTGGAGAGAAGTCGATTGGGTGAATGCAGATGACGCATATTGCAGGTAGAGGCCAGCATCGGGCCTCATCGGGGCGGAATCATCGCTTGGCAATCGTGCTGGCGTGCATCATTGTCGTGTTGGGCGCCGGGGTGTTGGGTCTTTGGCTGGGTGTGAACCATCGTGTGGCTGGTTCGCAGCAACTGCCCGGCGCGACCGCATCCGCCGGCCCGTCCGGGGCCACGCTTAACAAAACACGGCAGGCTCCCTCTCCTGTAGCCGAGCATCACGGCAATTCGCCCGATTGCCCGGATACGGATTGCATCGCGATGCTGGTGAATGGCGACCTGCTGTTCCATGAGGGGCTATGGAATCAGTTCCGTGGACCCAATATCAATGCCACTGATGGCACGGCATTCAACTTTGACCCGCTGTTCGAGCCGATGAAGCAATATATCCAAGCCTCGGATATCGCAGTGTGCGAATTCGAGACGCCCATCGCCCAGCGCGGCGGCCCATATTCCGCCTACCCGATTTTCAACGTTCCTCCGGAAGTGGCGGATGCGGCACGCAACGTGGGATATAACGCCTGCACCCATGCCACCAACCATTCCTGGGACCAAGGTGCGGAGGGCATCCAACGGCTTTGGGACACGCTTGAGGCGGACGGCATCGCCCAGACCGGATCGTACAAGACCGAAGAGGATTCCATGAAGCCTCTGGTCATCGACTCGCCGACCGGCGGCGGAAAGCTTGGGCTGGTGACGGGAACGGTCTCCCTCAACGGCATGACCCCGAATCAGGATTGGCAGGTCGACCGTCTTCGTGACGCCGGCGATCCCCATCACGACAGCGATATCCAGCGTGCGGTGGACAAGGCCAACAAGGCGCGCGAACAGGGTGCTGATGTGGTGGCCATCGCCATGCATTCCGTACAGGAATACCTTGACCATGCGGATTCCTGGCAGGTATCCGAAGCCCACGAACTTGCCGATACCGGTGCCTTCGACGTGATCTATGGCGCCGGATGCCATTGCGCGCAACCCATCGAGAACTACAACGGCACATGGATCATCTACGGTCTGGGCAATGCGGTGACCGAATCCGCGCCAGCGGAGACCATCGTCAACAACCAAGGCGTCACGGCTCGCGTGCAGTTCGCCGGCAAGAAAGGCGTCAAGGGGTCCTGGCGCGTCAGCCGCATTGACTGGGTGCCGACCGCCAACCAGCAGCAGGGCACATACAAATGGTGCCCAATCTCCAGTGACCATCCGATAGGCACCTGCTGGTCGGAGGATCAGGATGCCCAGGTTCGCCAACGCATCTGGAATGTCATCTATGCCATGGGTGCCGACCAGAACGTCGTGCGCGAGTGGAACATTACGCAGGAACGGCAGCAACAGTCGCAGCAATAGCCACGCACCGATTGTCATGCGCCATTCTCCCGCCGGCCGCCTAATGTGGGGGACATGACCGAGATTTACGAAACCCAGCCGGAGCGCACTGACCTTCCGCTTGTGGTGATGCCTTCGCTGCTGCAGTCCATGATCGAACCCATCAAGGCGCAGTTTCCGGCGCTCAAGGATGTGGCTCGCGTGCGTATGTATGAGGAGTTCACATCTGATGAAGCCGTGTTGGCGGAGCGCATCACCGATGCCGACGCCCTGCTGGTCGGTGGATACCATATCTCGGATGATTTGCTGAATGCCATCGCCGAACGCAGCCATATCAGATGCATCGTCTTCTGCGGCACCGGTGTGGCCAGCTATATCAATCTGCCGCTTGCCCGTGAGCATCGGATTCGCGTGTGCAATGCCGAACACTATGGCGATCATGCCGTGGCCGAACACGCCTTCGCGCTGATGCTGGAACTGGTCCGTCGCGTCGGTGCGCTGGACGCCGATGTCAAGTCCGGCAACTGGGCGTGGTCCGGCGGCGATGGCCTGCAACTTGCCGGCCGCAGACTCGGCATCATCGGACTCGGCGGCATCGGATCGACGGTCGCCGGCATCGCCCGCGGATTCGGCATGCAGGTCAGTGCCTGGAACGCGCATGTTCCCGCTGAACGTTTCGCCGGTCTGGATGTCACTCCGGTTGACGATCTGGGCGATCTCATCGCCGGCAGTGATGTGGTCTCTGTGCATCTGCCGCTGAATGACGCCACGCGTGGCATCGTCACCGCGGAGCATCTTGCCCGTCTGCGCCCGGGCACATTGTTCATCAATACCGCACGTTCCGAAGTCATCGAACCCGGTGCACTGCTCGCTCGGCTCCGGAAAGGGGATATCCCTGCAGGCCTCGACGTATTCGACCATGAGCCGCTGTCCGCCGACGATGCCATCTGCGCAATTCCCGGCGTCGTGCTCACCCCGCATGTAGGCTGGCGCACGGATGGCGCATTCAAGGAGCTCACCCGTCAGATGATCGCCTGTCTCACCGCATATTTCGCCGGTGAAGACTACAACGTGGTCGTTTCCGAGCGCTAAGTGCCGCCGCTGGACGATGCGGCTCAGTGTCTGTCTGTATAGAACGTCTATAGAGCGTCTGTACTGTCGGTATAGAGCCGAATTCAGCGGAGCCAATTACCAAATCCCAATCGCCGATACCCACACCGATGCCCATGCAAACGATTCTCAACACCCCTCAAGCCCCCGCACATGATGCGCTGGTCGAAAAGAAGTCCGAATTCATCGGCGACGCCGCCCATGTGGCGACGCTGGATGAGGCGCTCGCATTCGTCGAAACGATACGCGAGCGGCACCCCAAGGCCCGGCACGTGGCGTATGCAGCTGTATGCGGGGGTGCCGATGGTCGTCTTTCCGAACGTATGAGTGACGACGGTGAGCCTTCCGGCACCGCCGGCAAACCAATCCTCGATGTGCTCAAACAGTCCGGCACCACCGACTGCGTGGTGGCGGTCACGCGCTACTTCGGCGGTATCCTGCTCGGTTCGGGAGGCTTGGTCCGCGCATATTCCTCAGCCGCATCCCTGGCGATGAAGGCGGCGCAGGTGGCGCGCATCATGGTCGCGCGTCGGTACAGGGTCCGTCTCGAATACCCTCAGCTGGCCAGGTTCCAACAAGTGCTGGCGCAGGTGGGCGGCAGGCAGACCGATGAAACCTATGAGGCGAACGTGGTGTTGACGGCCGTGGTTCCGCTTGATGCCGCCGTACGTTTCGAGGAACGGGTGCGGGAAACCTTCAATGCCGCAGTGACGCCTGATCCCATGGACTTGATCAGTATTCCCGTCCCCGTCGCCGAGTGATCTGCTGGCGGAGCCACCCACTAAGCTGTATCCCATGACTGACCAGAAGACTGATGAACAGCAGCCTGCAGCCGAGGCCGAAGAAGCAGAGAACTTCGAGCCACTGACCGCGTCGTATGAACGTCTCAGGCATTCCACCGACTCCGCCGAGCTTTCGGAATTTGCGCGGCGTCCACTGCCGGACCGGTCCGATCAGGCGGCGTTCTCGCGGGCCACCGCATTATTGGAAGCCGTTGCGGGCAACCGGCACACGCCGGTGGAGGACCGCGTGTTCCTGGCCACGACGATGCCGTTCCCGAATGTTCTGGTCAAGCTGTCGGAAGACCCTGAGCCATCAGTGCGTCAGGCCGTGGCCGCCAATGAGGACGACAAGAACTGGCTGGTCGGCCGCCTCACCAAGGATCCCGTGCCCGCGGTGCGCGACCACGCGTTGCGCAACAAGCGCACCAGCTGGAAGATGCGGCTTGAAGGCGCGCAGGACCCGAATGCCGACGCAGAGACCTTGGACTATCTGGGTGTTCTCGGCACCGAGCTCGAAGAGGGGGCTCCGGCGGTGCTTGCATCGATGGTGCGGCGGGCTGTGGCGCTGAATCCGCATACCTCCGCGCAGATGCTGCAGAAGCTTGCCGACGATCCATCCCCGGAAGTCCGCCATGCCGTAGCCCAGCGTCAGTAGCCCGCAGATTCCCTCTGTTGCTGTTGTGCCGCTACCGCCTCGTTGTGTCGTTGCAGCGTGCACCAAACGTTGCCTTATACCTCACCAAACGTACGCTTACTCGCACTCAGTGTACGTTTGGTGAGATAAGTAGGTGCGAAGCCACAGTAAACGTACGCTGAGCGTCTGTGAGGCCGGCGCCGTACCCGCCGCTGTGTCCATCTCCTACCCAATTTGTTGAAAAAATACTGAATAATCAGGGAATTTCGCGTGATTGCGGCGTTGTTGCTCCTGTGTGGAGGGTATTGGGGGCGCTAAACTGTGCAGTATGAGTGAGAACACCGAGAATGAAGAGCGACTGGCTCGCCCTCTTATTCGTCTTGCCAAGTTGGTCGGCATCGGAACCAGCTATGTGGGCATGAGCCACGACTACCACGAGATTGACGATGATGTCCTGATCGAGGTGCTGTCCGCTCTGGGCATTGACGCCCGGGATGAGGATAGTCAGGAAGCGGAGATTCATCGAATCCTCAAGGAACGTCACTCCAGGTTGGTGGCACCTACGGTGCTCCACACGGCGGGCGCGGAGGATCAGGTGCTGGTCAACACCGGTATCCTCGAGACGCCGAGCGCCACCATCACACTGGAAAACGGCGAGCCCTATGAAGGCACCATTGGGGTAGGCCCGGGCGATGGTTCGCAGGCTTTTGACCTTGGCGACCGTTTCGTCTCCACTGCGGCACTCGTCATTCCTGCCAATCTGCCAGTCGGATACCATACCTTGCACGTCACTGTGGGAGACCGTACGCAGGATGCCACGCTGATCAGTGCACCCAGCAAGGTCGATCTCCTTGATTCGATGAACAACGGCAGCCTCTGGGGCTGGATGGCCCAGCTGTATTCGATTCGCTCCTCCGGTTCCTGGGGTGTGGGCGATTACGAGGATCTCAGGCAGCTGCTGATCGACGCCAAGCGAAAGACCGGAGCCGACTTCATCCTGATCAACCCGGTGCACGCGGCCGAACCGGTATCGCCGCTCACCCCTTCTCCGTACCTGCCGGTCAGCCGTCGCTTGGTGAACTTCACCTACATCCGACCGGAGGCATTGCCGGAGTATGCGTTGCTCACAGCGGACCTCAAGGCGCAGGTGGATGCCCTGCACGCCGACGTCGACCCGCTCAACGGCGACGCGCAGGTCATCGACCGCGATGCCATGTGGCGCAGCAAGATGCACGCGCTCTGGATCATCTTCAAGGCCGGGCGCACGGAAGCCCGCCAGACGGCGTTCGACGAGTTCAAAGCCGCCAGCGGCAACGATCTTGAAGCATATGCCACATGGTGCCTGTGCTATGACAAGTGGGGTGCGCCCTCATCCGATCCGAGCAGCTGGGAGCAGCTGCTGAACCGCGAATCCCCGGAGATCGCCAAGCTCAAGAGCCAGTTCCCCGACACGCTGGACTTCTATCGTTGGCTGGAATGGGTGGCCGTGGAGCAGCTTGCCGCAGCGCAGCAGGCGGCCAAGGATGCCGGCATGCAGATCGGCATCATGTCCGACATGGCGGTTGGCGTGCATCCCAACGGCGCCGATGTATGGTGGAATCCCGAACGCTTCGCCAAGGGTGCCACTGTCGGTGCTCCGCCGGACATGTTCAACCAGCAAGGTCAGGACTGGAGCCAGCCTCCGCTGAGCCCGCTCGATCTTGAGGCCACGGGATACCGGACGTACCGCAACATGGTGCATGATATGTTCGCCCGCGCCGGTGCCGTTCGCATCGACCATATCCTCGGTCTGTTCCGCCTGTGGTGGATTCCGTCGGGACATCCGGCCATGGATGGCGCATACGTGTATTACGACTCGAACATCATGCTGGGTATTCTCGCCATTGAGGCTTCGAGAGCGCATGGCGTGGTGGTCGGTGAGGATCTGGGCGTGGTGCCGGAATATGTGGCCGATTCACTGGCGAGCCACGGTATCCTCGGTTGCGCTGTCGAATGGTTCGAGCAGCGTGACGGCGTATTCCGCAAGCCTGCCGATTACCGTCCGTATGCGTTGGCTTCCGTGAACACGCACGATCTGCCGCCGGCAGCGGGATATCTGGAATTCGAACACGTGAAGATCCGCGAACGCCTTGGACTGCTGTCCGGTCCGGCGGAGGAGTTCGAGGCTTCCGCGAAGGCCGAGCAGGACGCCATGATCGCCATGCTGGTGGAGCAGGGATACCTCGATGCCGCAGCCGCCGAGGACCGTGTGGCGCACGAGTCGCAGATCGTCGATGCGCTGTATCGTGCCTTGAAGGATGCGCCCTGCAAGCTGCTTGCCGCATCCATCACCGATGCGGTAGGCGAGAAGCGTGCACAGAACCAGCCTGGCACGAACAACGAGTATCCGAACTGGCGCATTCCTCTGGCCGATGCCAAGGGCAACGTGGTGCCGCTCGAAACGGTGTTCGACACCGCTGGCGCGCAGCGTATCGCGCAGATTTTCAACTCCTGACGCCATCGGGTTCCCGGACGGGGAACAGAAGGTTCAGGCAAACGGCGTGGCCGGACGAAAGAGTCCGCCACGCCGTTTTATTATGTCAAGACCCGCGATATACTAGTGGATTGTTGTGTTTCCCTAAGGGGTCCTTCAAAGCGCTATCCCACTCGCCATCGAGGACTTTCAGGGAGCCCACGGATAATGAGGTTCAAAGCTTTGTGGATGCGGCTCTGACCAAGCCACGCCAGGCAGCCGAGACCCGGAACACAATATATAGAAAAGGTACTCCAGTGAAAACTTTCACTCCGAAACCAGCTGATCTGACCCACGACTGGTACATCGTCGACGCCACCGATGTGGTGCTTGGCCGTCTTGCCTCCCAGGTTGCAAACCTGCTGCGCGGCAAGAACAAGCCGACCTACGCTCCGCATGCGGATCTCGGCGATTTCGTCATCGTCATCAATGCTGACAAGATCGCTCTTACCGGCAACAAGATGGGCAAGGAACTCTACGTCCACTCTGGCCGTCCTGGTGGTCTGCGCCGCGACTCTTACGCTGAGCTGCTCGAGAAGAACCCCGAGCGTATCATCAAGGCCGCTGTCAAGGGCATGCTGCCGAAGAACCGTCTGGCTAAGGTGCAGCTTGATCGTCTCCGCGTCTTCCGCGGTGCCGAGCATCCGCACGCAGGCCAGCAGCCGAAGACCTTCGAGATCGCTCAGATCTCTCAGCAGGCCAAGTGAAACCTGAGAGGAGATAGATATCATGGCTGAAAACACCAACGACTCCCAGGTTGTCGAGACCGAAGAGGAGCTCACCAACTACACCACCGAGACCAACGCTGGCGCTGGCACCGGTACCTCCGCGATTGAGCCGGGCTATGGCACTGGCCGTCGCAAGGAGGCCGTCGCCCGTGTCCGTCTGATTCCGGGCTCCGGCAAGTGGACCATCAACGGCCGCACCCTGGAGGAGTATTTCCCCTCCAAGCTGCTGCAGCGTGAGGTCAACTCTCCGATCGTTCTGCTCAAGCTCGAAGGCAAGTTCGACGCTATCGTCCTCGTTGACGGCGGCGGCACCACCGGTCAGGCCGGTGCCATCCGTCTCGGCGTGGCCCGTGCGCTGAACGCCATCGACCGTGATGCCAACCGCGCCACCCTGAAGAAGGCTGGCTTCCTGACCCGCGACTCTCGCGTCGTGGAGCGCAAGAAGGCCGGTCTGCACAAGGCACGTCGCGCCCCGCAGTTCTCCAAGCGTTAATCCGCTGGCGTTCTGTGTCTTTACCGAGCACAAAGAGCCCTTCGTGGTCATCCACGAAGGGCTCTTTGGTATATCCCGGTATATGTGCTAGTGGTCTGTCTCGTAATTGGTTGAGTGGTGCTGGCCCCCTCTGACGAGGGGGCTGTCAGCGAAGCTGACTGGGGGAGAGAAAAACTGAATCCCTCAATTATTTACCAGATAGACCACTAGTACTGAGCCAGTGCGCCGACAGACTGGACCGTCCTGTCGGCACACTGCCTTATGTGTGGCCTGTGCTGTGGCCAATCCCGCTGCCGCTTCTCACACCTGTTTCATCAGTGTGATGGACATCGCCGGCATCGTCCATACATTGTGAGGATCGATCGCGCTGTTCTCACCGGGGACCTTCTCGGCAGCAGTGCTGTCGATGTCCCCGCTGTCGTTGGCATTGTCCGACATATACAAGGTGATATTGGGGGATATACGCGGCCCTCCGTTTGCCGCTGCGGCATCGACGGATGCCGCCTCACCGGCGATTGTGGCGCCATCGTGCGCCGCGCTGTTGTCGACGATGTCGAATCCGGCGATGCCTGCGGCATCGGCCTTGTGGGTTTGCGCCTCCTCAGCCAGACGCCTGACGACTTCATTGGCGTTCTGCACATGCTGCATCCAGACGCTGATTTCCTCGTTGTCCTTTTCGGTGCCGATATGACCGCCCTGACCCGGCCACAATCCATTGACTTCGGCGGAACACCACTTGGGAATCCATGTGCTGTCGTCAGGAAGCCGGAAGTCACGGTTCTCGGCCACGCCGTTGACCACGATGCAGACGTCTACCTCCGTGTTGGACAGCAGACGCATGGTAAACCCACGAGTGCTCAGATCGAACCAATCGCGCTCCTTCGGGGAGGAGCCGTCGGGAAGGAACCATTTGACGCGGTCGGATGGCTTGAACAGTCCGATCTGCGTCAATCGCGTGAAGAAGTCCTCGTGATGGTACAGGTCAAGCGATTTACGCAGCGAGATAAGCCTCGAGACCGTTTCCAAGCGCCGCATCTCGCGGGTCTTGTACGGGGAATACAGCCAATCCCAGTTCATCCATGTCAGTTCGTTGTCTTGGCAGTAGGCGTTGTTGTTGCCGTTCTGCGTATTGCGGAATTCATCGCCGGCGAGCATCATCGGCGTGCCGAGCGAAAGCAGCATGGTGCCTGTCATGTTCATGGCGGCCTGCTCTCGTGCGGCGATGATTTCCGGTTCGTCAGTCACGCCTTCCACGCCGAAGTTGGCCGAATGGTTCACCGAAGAACCGTCGTTGTTGTTCTCGCCGTTCGCTTCGTTGTGCTTGGTGCGATACCGTGTCAGGTCCGTAAGCGTGAAACCGTCATGGCAGGCCACGAAGTTGATGGATGCCGTGGCGCCTCGACCCGGGTCGGTGGCGAACATATCCGCCGAACCGCACATGCGCGTGGCCATCTCCTGCAGGCTGGTCCGTCCGTATTCCATGCTGCCGTCCACATCCTCCAGCCAGAATGTGCGCGTGGTATCGCGGAACCGGTCGTTCCATTCGGCGAACGGGATGCCGAACTGCCCGGTGCGCCAGCCAAGATTGCCCAAATCCCATGGCTCCATGATGAGCTTGAGATTGCCGAGCAGCAGATCGGACCGCAACGCATACAGGAATGGGTGATGCGGGGTGAACTCGCCGTTGAGGCGTGCCAACGAGACGCCCAGGTCGAAGCGGAAGCCGTCGATGCCGATGCGCTTGGCCCAGTAGCGCAGCGAATCCACCGCAAACGTGACCACGTGGGTATTGGTGAAATCGAAGGTGTTCCCGCAGCCGGTGGTGTCTTCCAGACGCCCGACGTTGGACTTCTGGTGGCGGTAATACGCCAGATCGTCTAGTCCGCGCCAGCAGACGGTCGGACCTTCGACCCCGCCCTCGCAGGTGTGGTTGTACACCACATCCATGATGACTTCGAAGCCGGCTTCGTGCAGGGCCCGGACCATGTCGATGACTTCCTGACGCACGGCTCCCGCACCGTGCTCTTGGGCTGCCTTGGTGGCGTACGAGGGTTCGGGGGAGAAGTAGCTTAGGGTGGAGTATCCCCAGTAGTTCCTGCGACCGTGTTCCTGGAGGAACAGTTCGTCCTGTTTGGCTTGGATGGGCAATAGTTCTATGGTGGTGACGCCGAGGTTCTGCAGATACGCCAAGGTGATCGGATGGGCGAGCCCGGCATAGGTGCCGCGCAGTTCCTCGGGCAGCCATGGAGCGTTGGCCGTAAAGCCCTTGACGTGCATCTCGTAAATCACGGTTTTCCGCCACGGTACATGCGGGTGCCCCGGATCGTCCTCATGCTTGTGGATGTCGCGGTCGTCGATGGCCACGGACACCGGTACATGGCCCAGTGAATCGATGGTGCTCATCGCTCCGTATGCCGATCCGACGACCTTGCGGTCATGCACTTCGCATTGGTAGGAGAACGCCGCCGGATCAAGCTCCATGCTGCCTTCGATGCCTTTGCCGTAAGGGTCGAGCAGGAATTTGTATGGATTGAAACGCACGCCATGTTTGGGGTCCCATGCGCCATCCACGCGGTACCCGTATTGCATGCCGTCCCAGGCTTTGGGCAGGTGCACGTACCACAGGCCGTAATTAGGGCCGTTCATACGGAACAGCGTCTCCCGGAGATACAGGTGCTCGATGATGCGGGTGCACACCGGGAACTCATGGATCTGCTGGATGAAGGAGACGCCCGGGTCTGAGAACAGACGAATCGCATCTTGGAAGAATGCGCTGGGTTTGTCGACCGGCTCAAGCACGCATAGCCATACCTGTCCCGCGGTCTCGGAGCGGACTATGACGTCAGCGCCTCCATCATCGGTGAAGTACAGGCCGGGACGAGTGGCATAACGATGCAACGGTGGATTTCTCATACCCCTATTGTAGATGCCGTGCCTGTGAGCGCTGCTCCACTTCCTTCTCACCCGTGAGATGAAGCTTGAAGAGGCCCAGGACTTTCTCGGTGACAAAATTCAGGAGGCTTTACAGCTGTTGTCAAAGTCGCCCAATGACGGTGTCTTCTGGGATTTCAAGCTTTCGGTTCATTATACGACTCATTACACGGGTATTTGACTGTCGGCTATTGACGTTCCAGTTTGGCGTATCGCAATCGCGTAGCCTCCCCGGTGATGCCAAGCTTTCGGCCTATGGTCTCCCATGATTGTCCTCTGCGGTGCATGAGCAGAACCATGCGCGTGATGCTGTCATCGATTGCTTTCAGCTCCGTTCGACGACGATTCAGAAGCCTGCTGAGCTCAAGCTCCGGGGAGAAGTTCGGATCGTTTTCAGGATCTCCCAGTGAAGGGGAATCCTGTGCTTCGACTGCATCGGCGGCGGCGTTGCCTATTGCCCGTAATTTCGCCTGCATTTCGGGCGTATAGTCTTCAAATCTCATGTCCATCACCTTCGTGGTACTGCAGCAGCAGCCATTTCATTTCATAGGACAGCCGTGCGCGCATGGCGTGCACGATGACGTGTTCGTCCATGCCTGGAATCCATTGGCGTTCGATTACGCCAATTTCATAGAGAACCGCGCCTGAAGCTCCGGTGCCCACAAGGACATGGGTGGGAGGAATACGCCGATCGTTCACAGCGACCTCGATGCCATGTCGATAGACATGGAGAATGTCGCTGTCGGCGATCGGCGGTTCCCCGTGTTTGCTCTCACGATGTGCCGATGGAAGAATCACTGGATCTTCCCCGTCGATATACACAAATCTACTTGGCAACCCCACTTGCGTCAACTCCTTTGTTGATAACCTGCTCGGTGGTTTGAGCGTAGTGGGACCAATCAAGGCATGTCCAGCTGAATCGGCCCATGTGGTTCCAGCTTCCAGAGTTATCCACATCGATGCTTGATGGTGAGTTTTATCGAGTGCAGTGCTGTTTGGATGCAGTTCGGATGCGTATGCTTTTCAACGGGACGCAGCCAGACTGCGGCTATACCTTGTGTTTTGCGCTGCTCTGTGATTAGGCCATGGCCCAGTAGCTCACAAATAACCGCTCATTTGACCTGGATGTCAGTGAGATATGCCTCCACGAATCGCAGCGCGGCACCGATGATGTTCTGGTCTTCGGCACAATAGCTGGTGCGCAGCGTGAAATGGTCGGTGCCGAACGGGCTGCGCTCGACGATACGGTTGCGCAGGATCTCGATGTCCTCGTCGGTGAGATGTTGTGCGGCTTCGCCTCCGATGATCACGTCGCCGGCGATGATCGAACGCGCGTTCACGATGGCCTGCGCCACATAGTTGAGCCATGCGTTCATGCGCTCGCGGTGGTGGCGCTCGCCCTGTTCAAGCACGCTGAAGAAGCCGGGGATGCTTTCGTAATCCTCGGGCAGGGTCTCCAGTGAGCAGTAGGCGTCCATGCACCCGCGCTGCCCGCAATAGCATGGCCGTCCATCCGGCACCAGCGTCATATGCTCGATAGTGCCGTTGCATTGGTTGGGCCCCTGATAGAGCTTGCCATCCACAATGACCGCTCCGCCGGGGCGTCGCTCCAGATATACGCATACCGCGTCTGTGAGCGTGGGGTCGAACCAGAGTTCGGCCATGGCGGAGGCATCCGAGTCGTGGATCATCATGCACGTGCAGTGGATGGATTGGCTGAGGGTCTCCAAAGTGAGACCGGTGTTGCCCATGATGGTGCCGAAGGTGATGGTCGTGCCGTCGGGCGAGAGAATGCCTTGGATGGCGAATGAGACACCCAACACCGCGCCGTAACGGCGCTCCAAGTCGGCGGCGAAGGCGTTGATGATGTCGCCGATGCGCTGATAGTAGACGTTGGTGTTTCGGTACGGCGCCGATTCGATACGACGGTCGATGACCTTACCGTACAGGTTGATGGCACACAGGCGCAGTTCGTTGGCTCGCATCACTGCACCGATGGCGGTGCGATGGTTCGGGTCGAACTCGTACATCTGCGCTTTTCGTCCGCCGGTGGAGTCCTGCAGATCGCCTTTGCGGATCAGGCCGTCGTCCTCCAACGCGCGCAGGTTCTGGGTGATGGTGGGCAGACTCAGTCCCAGGTCGCGCTCCAAGTCCTGCTTGGTGGCGTTTCGATGCTCATAGAGGTATTGAGCCATGGCATTACGATTGTGCGTCTTCAACGCGGTCGCCGGCATTGCCCTCATGATTACCCCTTTGTGAGATGAGACATATAACAGTGTACTTGATAAAAGTCCGCGATGGCTGCAATCTAAGATTGATGGCACGGGAATTCCTTGTATTTCCAACTCGTCAGCGAACTTTTGGAAAATTTATTTCATAAAAGCTGCTCCAAGCGGCAACTTATGGAAAAGAATCTTCTATAAGTTGGCGAGATGATGTGTGAGTAGGGTTGTGATTTTGCTAAAAAAACAAACAAAATACATCAAAAAAGCAAGAAAAGTGCGAAATTGTTAAGTAAATATCACAGTATTGCACAAAAATATATCATTAATAATCATGAAACGCCGTTGATTTTGTGCGTATGCAGACCATAAATGCCTTCGGTATATTGTGACTCAGGTCACAGTGACTGTGACGGTGCGCGTCAGGGTGCGTAGATGCCAATCTATGCGGGCCACTTCGGATGTATCGGCGTGGCGGTCCTGGTGGCGCATGACAGAACAGAATACTTTGCCAACCAACCCCAAGAAAGATCGAGGAGGACCCAAATTGGCAGAAGCAAAAAAGGTCGAAGCCACCAAGCCGACCCCGGAAGAGAAGCAGGCCGCAGCTGAGGCCGAGGTCAATGCGCTGGTCGAGAAGGCGCAGAAGGCGTTGATCGCATTCGAGGATCTGGATCAGAAGCAGGTTGACCGCATCGTCGCCAAGGCATCCATCGCCGCACTGAACAAGCATCTGGTGCTCGCCAAGATGGCCGTTGACGAGACCGGACGTGGCCTCGTGGAAGACAAGGCCACGAAGAACATCTTCGCGTGCGAGCACGTGACGAACTACCTGGCCGGTCAGAAGACTGTGGGCATCATCCGCGAGGACGATGTGATGGGTATCGACGAAGTGGCTGAGCCGGTGGGCGTGGTCGCTGGTGTGACCCCGGTCACCAACCCGACGTCCACCGCCATCTTCAAGTCCCTGATCGCTCTGAAGACCCGTTGCCCGATCGTCTTCGGCTTCCACCCGGGCGCGCAGAAGTGCTCCGTCGAGGCCGCGCGCATCGTGCGTGACGCCGCGATCGAGGCCGGCGCTCCGGCCAACTGCATCCAGTGGATCGAACACCCGTCCATCGAGGCCACCGGCGCTTTGATGAAGCACCCCGGCGTTGCCACGATCCTGGCGACCGGCGGTCCGGGTATGGTCAAGGCCGCGTACTCCTCCGGCAAGCCCGCCCTCGGCGTGGGCGCCGGCAACGCCCCGGCCTATGTGGATTCCGATGTGGACATCGTGCGCGCCGCCAACGACCTGGTGCTGTCCAAGCACTTCGACTACGGCATGATCTGCGCCACCGAGCAGGCGATCATCGCCCACAAGGACGTGTATGATGCGCTGGTCAAGGAGCTCAAGACTCGCAAGGCCTACTTCGTGAACGCAGACGAGAAGGCCAAGCTCGAGCAGTACATGTTCGGCTGCACCGCCGGTTCCGGCCAGACCCCGAAGCTCAACTCCGTGGTTCCGGGCAAGTCCCCGCAGTTCATCGCAAAGGCCGCTGGCTTCGAGATTCCGGCCGACGCCACCATCCTCGCCGCCGAATGCAAGGAGGTCTCCGACAACGAGCCGCTGACCCACGAGAAGCTCGCCCCGGTACAGGCCGTCCTCAAAGCCAACGACAAGGAGCAGGCTTTCGAGATGTGCGAGCAGATGCTCAAGCTGGGCGCAGGCCACACTGCCGCCATCCACACCAACAACCAGGAGCTCGTGCGTGAGTACGGCGTCCGCATGCACGCCTGCCGCATCATCTGGAACCAGCCGAGCTCCCTCGGCGGCATCGGCGATATCTACAACGCCATCGCCCCGTCGCTGACCTTGGGCTGTGGCTCCTACGGCGGCAACAGCGTTTCGGGCAACGTGCAGGCCGTGAACCTCGTCAACATCAAGCGCATCGCCCGGAGGAACAACAACATGCAGTGGTTCAAGATCCCGCCGAAGACCTACTTCGAGCCGAACGCCATCAAGTACCTGCGCGACATGTACGGCATCGAAAAGGCCGTCATCGTATGCGACAAGGTCATGGAGCAGCTCGGTGTGGTCGACAAGATCATCGACCAGCTGCGCGCCCGTGCCAACAACGTGACCTTCCGCATCATCGATTACGTGGAGCCGGAGCCTTCCGTCGAGACCGTCGAGAAGGGCGCCGAGATGATGCGCGAGGAGTTCGAGCCCGACACCATCATCGCGGTCGGCGGCGGCTCGCCGATGGATGCCTCCAAGATCATGTGGCTGCTGTACGAGCACCCGGAGATCGCGTTCTCCGACGTGCGCGAGAAGTTCTTCGATATCCGCAAGCGCGCGTTCAAGATTCCGCCGCTGGGCAAGAAGGCCAAGCTGGTGTGCATCCCGACCTCCTCCGGCACCGGTTCCGAGGTCACGCCGTTCGCTGTGATCACCGATCACAAGACCGGTTACAAGTACCCGATCACCGACTACGCACTGACCCCGTCCGTGGCCATCGTGGACCCGGTGCTGGCCCGCACCCAGCCGCGCAAGCTCGCCTCCGACGCCGGCTTCGATGCGCTGACCCACAGCTTCGAGGCATACGTGTCCGTGTACGCGAACGACTTCACTGACGGCATGGCCCTGCACGCGGCCAAGCTCATCTGGGACAACCTGGCCGAGTCCGTCAACGGCGAGCCCGGTCTGGCCAAGACCGAGGCACAGGAGAAGATGCACAACGCGGCCACGATGGCCGGCATGGCGTTCGGCTCCGCGTTCCTTGGCATGTGCCACGGCATGGCCCACACCATCGGCGCGCTCTGTCACATCGCCCACGGCCGCACGAACTCCATCCTGCTGCCGTACGTGATCCGTTACAATGGCCAGATTCCGGAGGAACCAACCTCTTGGCCGAAGTACAGCAAGTACGTGGCTCCGGAGCGCTACCGCGACATCGCCCGTAACCTCGGCATCGACACCGGCAAGACGCCGGCCGAGGCCGTCGAGAACCTGGCCAAGGCCGTTGAGGATTACCGCGACAACAAGCTCGGCATGAACAAGAGCTTCAAGGATTGCGGTGTGGACGAGGACTACTTCTGGAGCGTCCTCGACCAGATTGGCATGCGCGCCTACGAGGACCAGTGCACCCCGGCCAACCCGCGCATCCCGCTGATCAACGACATGAAGGACATCGCCATCGCCGCCTACTACGGCGTCAGCCAGGCCGAAGGCCACAAGCTGCGCGTCGAACGCGAAGGCGAGGCGGCCACTGAGGAAGCCTCCGAGCGCGTCTGAGGACGGCGGCTCTGAGAGTCCGACTGAGAGTCTAATAACAAAACCACAACGGCTGAGGGGAGCCACGGCGATTGTTCCGCGGCTCCCCTCAGCCGTTATCGTTATGGCTATCCCATGGTGTAGGGATTTCCCCATGGTGTTGTAACGCAAAATGGCTTCATACAGCCAATCCGCATCGTTGCATCCCTACAACGTGGGATAGTCCCTACATCGTGGGGCCATCAGATATGCGGGATATACATCAGCGCATTGCCGAGGATGCAGCCGAAAGCGATAATGCTGGCGAAACACTCCGTGATGCCGACGATCACGGGCTTTATGGTTCGTGCGCGGGCGACCAATGGCAGCGCGATGGCGCGCGCGAGCAGAACCACCCCCATAATCACCAGATAGGGACTGCGATTCGCGGGGATAAGCCACCAAGCCAGCAGCGCGGCATGCCACAGCCAGGAGGCGACGACATACGAGCGTTTGCCGCGTTCCCGAATCATCGTCTTCACGAACAGCACCGAGCCGAACTGGGTTGCGGCGAAACAGAGCGCGAGCACCAGCCCCGGCAGCGAGACCTGCGGAATACTGGGCGAATGCGCGGCATAGTGGAATGTGATCATCGACATCAGGCTGGCGGCAACCACCGCTGCCGCGTTGGCCCAAAGCGACCGTTCGCGGCGAAACCATGCGCCGGCGAATGCCACAACCGCCAATACCACATACACGGGAGCCCATACGAGCACATCGACGTGCGTGATCAGGAATGGCAACCCTATGGCGGCAAGCGCAATGCCGTAGCCGAGCGCCGGAGGCAGGTAGCGCGATGCGCAATGGGATTTCAGCCAACGTGCGGTCGTGAACTCCAGACAGTAGCACAGAGCCCAACACGCCAGGATCCACCAGCCGGCTGCGGTCGCCGGGAAACCTGACTGAGCGGATGGTCGCGCCACTGCCGCGGCTGTGCCGCATATCGCCCCGGCGAGTGCGGGAGCCAAGGCCATGACCCATGCGCCGGGTTGGTCGGGAATCCAATCACGCAGTGTGGTGCGGCGTCGCCGTGAAGTGCGCTCGGCCTGCATGGCGGCACTGGAATGAGATTGGGAAGCACTGTCCGAACGTTGCAGGGGGGTATTGCGAACGGAAGCCACTGATGATTGCCTGATGACGTCGTTGGACTGCGGATGTGGGGAGGAGTGCTCGCTCATATATATAAAGGTATCAATTCAACCCCGGGCGCAACAGATTCGCCGGGTGCAACAGATTCGGTTTGCTGGAATTGCTGAATTGCTGAATTGGGCGGGTTGATTTCCGGGTTACTGGGTAATCGGCGGATTTATATAGGGGTGGTCGACGGATACCATCATCGACTGTGCCTTGCGGATGCTGCAGCTCGCGGATGCTGTGGCTGTGCCGACCCTCCTCAGTCGGAATGGCTGGCCTGCCCGTCGGACGGAATGGTCCGCGTGCTCCTCGTTAGGCGGAATGATCCGCGTGCGTGTCACCTTCGGCGCTGGTGATTGCCTCGCCGATATTGTCCTGGCTGAAGTCGTGATTGCGGTAATTGGGGTCGTCCACAGGAAGATGCGTCACCAGCGTGTCGAACACCTGACTGTATATCTTCCCCCTGCCGAGCACCGCATCAAGCACATGGCCGCCGAAGGTGTGGTCATCGGAGAGGAAATGCTCATGGAATCCGGCCACGGCGGCCCCGTGGAACATCATGGGGGAGAAGTAGCCAAGCATGGTGCCGGTCACATCATGTCTGAGGAAGATGGCCTGCCGGTCCGCCACTTCGAGCAGTGTGGGATACGGTGCCTGCTGCTTGATCACGGCACGAGTCTTGACGAAGCTGAACGTCCCGTGCACAATCACGGAGAAGAACGTGTTGGCTCGGCCGTTGGCCTCGACGATGCGGTCATTGAGCTCTTTGAGGCCGATGTCCTCACGCTCGCACTGGTACTGGAATGCAGCACGATGAGAATTGGCGAACGGCATGGTGAAATCGTCCGGGACCCGTTCGGCCACGCCGGTCTGGCCTATCTTGTAGGCGACGCCATCGAGGATGATGAGTTCGCCGTCCAGTCCCTCACCGGTGCCGATGCCGGTGTCTCCGTGCTCGAGCAGCTCGCCGATGGTGGTGGTGCCCTCCAGCAGGCCGGGTACGAGCAACGCGAGTGTGCCGTGCTGATACAACACGTTTGCGCCGTGGTCGGTGATGGGACGGATGTTCTTGGCCAGTGATTGTGTCACGGCATCCACGATAATTGGCCGTGTCCTGACCCACAATCCTTGTCCCGCGATCCCTGCTGTGACATCCGCCACGTCGCTTCGTTCCCGCTCGCCCTGTCTCCATTGTGTTTTCGTCTCGCCTCCGTTCCCAAAGTCCTCACCTGCGTAACCTTCGCCTATACAGTCGCTGTGTTGCCTCACCTGCGTAGGCGAGGCTATACAAGCCTTGTCTACATAGACCCGCGTCACCCTCGCCGTGTTCCAGCCATTCCGCGTCGCTTTCGCACACGAATGTGGATAACTCGGTAAGCTGGAACCACATAGGTCGGTTCGGCTGGACAGTCATATCCATCATTGCTTAGCGTCGATGTATGAGGCGGAACAAGGATCTGGATCGGCGTCTGGACGAGGCACAACGGCAGCGACTGTGCGTATGGGGTCGTGACGCGTCACAACGCCGTACTCTTGCCCGACGCGCAAACGCGGGTGAGCTGCAGTGCGTATATAAAGGTATGTTCGCGCGTCCCGAGTACTGGCGTCTTCTTGACGCCGTTGAACAATACCGGCATATCATCCGCTCGTTGTCCTCTAAGCACTCTCGATGGGTTTTCTGCGAAATGACGGCTGCGGCATTTTATGGATTCAATGAGTCCACACGTCATATGCGCAATGTGAACATTGCGGTCACACGCAGTACATACCGGAGAGATTACGAATTAATGCGTCATCACTACATGTCCGATATTCAGTATGAGGTTGTGGATGGCGTTCGGGTCACGCCTTTGTTGCGTACCGTCTTTGACTGCATGAGACATCTGGAGTTCCCGGATGCTTTGGCGATTGGAGAAGCGGTGGCTCGTAAAGGGCTCGCCTCGAAACGAGTCTTACGCGATTATTTCCAGCGGATGCTTGGTGACGGTAAACAGGGTGCCGTGAAGGCGCTGGAATATGTGACCGGACAGACCGAAAATGGTGGTGAGGCATTCTCTCTAGGAGTAATGCTAGAGGAGGGATTCGCCATGCCGCTTCTTCAAGAGGAGGTTGTCTATCCTCTTGATCTTGCACATCGTTATCGCGTTGATTTCTCATGGCATACGGCAGACGGTCGATTCATCGTTGCAGAGCTTGACGGCCGTGTGAAGTATAGGTCGTCTTCAATGCTTCATGAAGGAGACCTATCCGCCACCGTCATCGCTGAAAAGGAACGTGAGGAGCGGATTCGCATGATAGTCGACGACATGGTACGTTTTTCATTCCGAGAAGCGATGGAGCGGACATTATTGGTCAGGAAATTGGAGCGTGCCGGGGTGCCGCGGCTTGGTCTTTCTGGGCGACAGCATCGGTTATCAAGCTGCACTGTCGTACAGCGTTAGTGGTCTACCGGTATCTTGCGTCAGCAGTTCGTTGGCGGATTGACTGGCTTTCGGTTCCGCTGGTCAGCTCCCTCAGTAGGGGAGCCGGCAATACAGTCAACGAGCTATTGACGCAGGATGCCAGCTACTCATGGCTCTGGTAAACCGTAGGCAACATCGACTTTCTTTGTCCCTCGTCAGGACGTTGGTGTGGAACAGACAGCGGAGTTGGGTGCAGGCAATGAGTGAGCCGACAGGTGTGCAGTCCGGCTGTGTGCGGAGATTCGTTATTGCGTATGGCTCACGAGCTTCTGATGGGGCTAGTTCTACATGTGGGAGTGTATTTGTCGTAATTGTCGATGTTTTACCTGCAATGCTTTCAGCGAATCAGATTCCAGCGAGGCAGTGCAGGTGAAACAGGTCGTTATATGAGGACCTGAGGATGGGTAGCTGGGCGTCCGATAGACAGTGCAGGTGAAACAGGTACATATGTAAGCACTGCTTGCAGGTGAAAAGTGACGTGAAGGGCCGGTGCAGGTATTTTGTGTCTTTGTACGGCTCGGAATTCGTCTCTCATGAGCACAAAATACCTGCAGATTGTATTTGAGGTACACAAAATACCTGCAACTCGTGGTTTGTCTGTGGTGTCTGTGGTTTGTCTGGGTCTGTCTTGCAATTGTCGAGTGGTATTCGGCCTCTCTCGAGGAACTGCCGCCCAGCATTCTGGGCATATGACTACCATGTGGCGACAAAATCGGGCTCTTCAAGATACGTATATGCCCAGAACGAGATATGGGGACTTCCTCGTGATACGCATATGCCCGGAACGTCGGTTCATAGGCCGGATTGGAAATTCGTGTGGGCGGAAGGGCAACGGGTGGAGGAGCGAGGAGTGAGGGAATGAGGACTGAGTGAAGGCGGGGGAGGAGGGCGAAAAGATAGAGAAAGAACAAGGGGATGACCGAAAGGATAGAGGGATGACAGAGAAGGAAAGGAGGAGAGGAAAGAGGAAACGGCGGAGAGAGAAGGAGGACTGAGGATAAACAACGGGATGACATGTGTGTGCTCAATCGAAAGTAAACCGAGTAGGCGTGTGGAAAGTCGGAGAGGAAGAGACAGGATTCGAGACCGGGGAAGGGGAGTCGGGGAGAGCGACACGCCGGAATACATGAGTTCGCAATTAGTCCTACCTCGGTGCTTAGATAAACAAGTTGCCTGATTTGGGCTCGCAAATTGGAATTAAAAAAGCGAGCGCGGACTGGAGAGCACTTTCGGGTGAAACCCAGAAGCCGCGCACTGATGTCGGATGACCGCCAGAGGACGTATGTCCAAGGGAGGCCATGCGCGCCGGTGCCCTAATGAAGCAGGTTGGTAAACACTACAACGAATCGCTAGAAAGGGCGGACGGCAATGGCGGGACAGAAAATCCGCATCAGGCTTAAGTCCTATGACCATGAGGTCATCGACCAATCGGCGAAGAAAATCGTCGAAACGGTGACGAACGCGGGCGCAACGGTTGTTGGCCCGGTTCCGCTGCCGACTGAGAAGAACGTGTTTGTCGTTATTCGTTCTCCTCACAAGTACAAGGATTCTCGCGAGCACTTCGAGATGCGCACTCACAAGCGCCTCATCGACATCGTGGACCCGACCCCCAAGGCCGTGGATTCCCTGATGCACATCGATCTGCCTGCAGACGTCAACATCGAGATCAAGCTGTAAGGGAGGAGGAAGCACTATGTCTAATCGCAAGGCTCTGCTGGGCAAGAAGCTCGGCATGTCTCAGGTCTGGGACGAGAATGGCTTCTTCGTGCCCGTCACTCTCGTCGACGTGTCCACCAACGTGGTGACCGCCGTCAAGACCGAGGAGACCGACGGCTACAAGGCCGTTCAGCTCGGTTATGGCGCCATCGACCCGACCAAGGTGACCAAGCCGCTGGCAGGTCACTTCGCCAAGGCCGGTGTCACCCCGCGTCGTCACCTCGTTGAGGTGCGCACCGACGACGTCGATCAGTTCGAGGCAGGTCAGGAACTGACCGCCGAGCTGTTCGCCGAAGGTGCTGAAGTCGACGTGACCGGTACCACCAAGGGTAAGGGCTTCGCCGGCACCATCAAGCGCTGGGGCTTCAAGTCCTACCGTCGTTCCCACGGCTCTCACAAGAACGAGCGCCGTCCTGGCTCCGTGGGCGCATGCGCTACCCCGGGCCGTATCCTCAAGGGCAAGCGTATGGCTGGTCGTATGGGTCATGTGACCTCCACCACCCAGAACTTGACCGTCATCTCCTCCGATGTCGAGAACGGCATCCTCGCCATCAAGGGCGCCATCCCGGGCCCCAAGGGCGGCATCGTTCTCGTCCGTTCGGCTGTGAAGGGAGCCTGATAAACCATGGCAAACGTTACTCTGAACGTCACTGACGCCAAGGGCCAGGCTGCTGGTACCGTTGAGGCCCCTGCTGAGATCTTCGGCGTTTCCGCC
This sequence comes from Bifidobacterium sp. UTBIF-68, assembly GCF_006408855.1. NCBI lineage: Bacteria > Bacillati > Actinomycetota > Actinomycetes > Bifidobacteriales > Bifidobacteriaceae > Bifidobacterium > Bifidobacterium sp. UTBIF-68. The sequence goes on from NZ_JFAN01000001.1 coordinate 22,264, forward strand.
GAGGACGTGCAGGCTCACGTCCCGCTGATTCACCAGGTCGTCATTGCTCAGCTCGCTGCTGCCCGTCAGGGCACTCACGCCACCAAGACCCGTGGCATGGTTTCCGGCGGCGGCAAGAAGCCGTGGAAGCAGAAGGGCACCGGTCGTGCTCGTCAGGGCTCCATCCGCGCTCCTCAGTGGTACCACGGTGGTACTGTGTTCGGTCCTCAGCCGCGTGATTACTCGCAGCGCACCCCGAAGAAGATGAAGGCCGCAGCCCTGCGCTACGTGCTTTCCGATCGCGCCAACGCCGGTCGTATCGCCGTTGTGGACTTCGGCATCAACGATGCCCCGTCCACCAAGGCCGCCGTCGCTGCGCTGAGCCCGATCACCGCCGACAAGTTCACCACGGTCGTCTTCACTCGCGACAACATCAACGAGTGGCTGTCCGTGCGTAACATCCCGACCGTTCACCCGATTTTCGTCGATCAGCTCAACACGTATGACGTGGTCACCGCGCAGTACGTGGTCTTCACCAAGGAAGCCTTCGAGGCTTTCGTGGCTGCCAAGACTGAGCCGAAGGAGGCCTGATTCCGATGGTCGCTATTCACAAGCCCGCACATGACGTGATTCTGAAGCCTATCGTCTCCGAGAAGAGCTACGCCAATTCCGATCGTGGCCAGTACACCTTCGTGGTGTCCAAGGACGCAAACAAGGTCCAGATCAAGCAGGCAATTGAAGAGATCTTCAAGGTCAAGGTGACGAACGTCAACACCCTCAACCGCGCTGGCAAGAAGCAGCGCACCCGCACCGGTTTCGGCCAGCGTGTTTCCCAGAAGCGCGCCATCGTGACCGTGGCAGAGGGCCAGACGATCGACATCTTCGGCAACTGAAGGCTAGCCGAGAAAAGTTAAAGGAAGAACTATATTATGGCTATCCGCGTTTACAAGCCGACGTCCGCAGGCCGTCGTAACGCGTCCGTCTCGGATTTCTCCGAGCTGACGCGCTCCACGCCTGAGAAGTCGCTTCTTCGCAAGAAGTCCAAGACCGGCGGTCGTAACTCCTACGGCCGTATCACCTCCCGCCACCGTGGCGGCGGTCACAAGCGTCAGTACCGTCTCATCGATTTCAAGCGTTGGGACAAGGACGGCGTGCCCGCAAAGGTCGCTGAGATCGAATACGATCCGAACCGTACCGCTCGTATCGCCCTGCTGCACTTCGCAGACGGCGAGAAGCGCTACATCATTGCGCCGAAGGGCATCAAGCAGGGTGACGTCATCGAGACCGGTGCCCAGGCCGATATCAAGCCGGGCAACAACCTGCCGCTGCACAGCATCCCGACCGGTACCGTGGTCCACGCCATCGAGCTGAAGCCGCTGGGCGGCGCCAAGATCGCCCGCTCCGCCGGTGCTTCCGTCCAGCTCGTCGCAAAGGATGGCGCTTACGCCCAGCTGCGTATGCCGTCCGGCGAAATCCGCAACGTCGACGCCCGCTGCCGTGCAACCGTCGGCGAGGTCGGCAATGAGGACCACGCCAACATCCAGCTCGGCAAGGCTGGTCGTGCTCGTTGGATGGGCAAGCGCCCGATTACCCGTGGTGAGTCCATGAACCCGGTCGACCACCCGCACGGCGGTCGTACCCGCGGTGGCAAGCCGCCGGTTTCCCCGTGGGGCAAGGGCGAGGTTCGTACTCGTCGTCCGAAGAAGGCTTCGAACAAGATGATTGTTCGTCGTCGTCCGTCTGGCAAGAACCGCAAGTAAGGGAGTATCGAGAAGATGACTCGTAGCATCAAGAAGGGCCCCTTCGTCGACGCCCACTTGCAGAAGAAAGTCGACGAGCAGAACGAGAAGGGCACCAAGAACGTCATCAAGACGTGGTCCCGTCGTTCGATGATCACTCCTGATTTCATCGGACACACCTTCGCCGTTCATGACGGTCGTAAGCATGTCCCGGTGTTCGTCACCGAGGCCATGGTTGGTCACAAGCTGGGTGAGTTCGCCCCCACGAAGACCTTCAAGGGTCACGTGAAGGACGACAAGAAGGCCCGCCGCTAAGGATAAGGAATAGAACATGGAAGCTAAAGCAATCGCTCGTCACGTCCGCGTGACGCCGCGCAAGGCTCGCCGCATGGTCGACCTCATCCGCGGCAAGAAGGCGACCGAAGCCGTCACCATTTTGAAGTTCGCCCCTCAGGCTGCGGCCCTGCCGGTCCGCAAGACCCTGGAGAGCGCCATCGCCAACGCTCGTGTGAAGGCCGACAAGGCCGGCGAGCCGTTCCGCGAGAACGACCTGGTCATCAAGGAGACCTTTGTTGATGAAGGCGTGACCCTCAAGCGCTTCCGCGCTCGTGCCCAGGGCCGTGCTGCTCGCATCAACAAGCGCACCTCTCACATCACGGTCGTTGTGGCTAACAAGGAAGGAGCCCGCTAAAGATGGGTCAGAAGATCAATCCGTTTGGCTACCGTCTGGGCATCACCGAGAACCACCGCTCCAAGTGGTTCTCCGACTCCAACAAGCCCGGCGAACGCTACCGCGACTTCGTCCTCGAGGATGATCAGATCCGCAAGGAGATGAACAAGGACCTCGAGCGCGCTGGCGTGAGCAAGATCGTGATCGAGCGCACCCGTGACCGCGTCCGCGTGGACATTCACACCGCCCGTCCGGGCATCGTGATTGGCCGTCGTGGCGCCGAGGCTGAGAAGGTCCGCGCCAAGCTCGAGAAGCTGACCGGCAAGCAGGTCCAGCTCAACATCTTCGAAGTCAAGAACGCCGCGCTGGATGCCCAGCTCGTCGCTCAGGGCATCGCAGAGCAGCTGACCAACCGCGTCACCTTCCGCCGTGCCATGCGCAAGGCTCAGCAGGACGCCATCCACGCTGGTGCCAAGGGTATCCGCATCAAGCTCTCCGGCCGCCTCGGCGGTGCGGAAATGAGCCGTTCCGAGTTCTCCCGCGAGGGTCGCGTTCCGCTGCAGACCCTCCGCGCCCTCATCGATTATGGCTTCTTCGAGGCCCGCACCACCTACGGCCGTATCGGCGTGAAGGTGTGGATCTACAAGGGCGATATGACCGAATCCGAGTTCGAAGAGCAGCAGGCTCAGCAGAACAACCGTCCGGGCCGTCGTGGCGATCGTCGTCCGCGCCGTGGCAACCGTTCCGCCGCCCAGCAGCAGTCCGCAGCCCCCAAGGCTGAAGCTCCTGCCGCCGAGGCCGCTCCTGCAGCAGAAACGAAGGAGTGAGCAAGAATGCTTATCCCCAAGAGGACTAAGTACCGCAAGCAGCACCGCCCCGTGCGTTCTGGCATGTCCAAGGGTGGCAACGAGATCAACTTTGGTGACTACGGCATCCAGGCTCTCGCCCCGGCCTACGTGACCAACCGTCAGATCGAAGCTGCACGTATCGCCATGACCCGCTACATCAAGCGCGGTGGCCGTGTGTGGATCACGATCTTCCCGGATCGTCCGCTGACCAAGCACGCTCTCGGCGCCCGAATGGGTTCCGGTAAGGGTGCTCCCGAGTTCTGGATTGCCAACATCCGCCCTGGTCGCGTGATGTTCGAGATCGGTGGCGTCTCTGACGATATCGCCAAGGAGGCCCTGCGCCGCGCCATCGATAAGCTTCCGATGAAGTGCCGCATTATCGCACGTGAAGGTGGTGACATCTGATGGCTATCGGTACCGCTGATTACTCCATCAAGAATCTGAACGAGAAGACCGACGCGGAAATCGAAGGCTTCCTCAAGAAGTCCAAGGAAGAGCTGTTCAACCTGCGCTTCCAGCACGCGACCGGTCAGCTCGACAACACTGCCCGTCTCAAGGCCGTCAAGCGCGACATCGCCCGCATGTACACCGTGCTTCGCGAGCGTCAGCTTGGCATCAGCCAGGAGCCGGCCGCTACCGAATCCAAGGAGAAGTGATTATGGCTGAAGAGCGTAACTCCCGTAAGGTTCGCCGCGGCTACGTCGTGTCCGACAAGATGGACAAGACGATTACCGTCGAGCTCGAGCATCGTTCGACCCACCCGCTCTACGGTAAGGTCGTTCGTACCACCAGCAAGGTCAAGGCCCATGATGAACACAACGACGCCCACATTGGCGACCTCGTGAGTATTATGGAAACTCGGCCTTTGAGCAAGACCAAGCGCTGGCGTCTCGAATCCATTATCGAGCGCGCTAAGTAAGTAAAGTTCGGCAAGGCTCGCCATTTACCGGGGCACCATGGACTCCACGATGCCCCGGTAAATGGGGAGAACCAGCTCGGCTAAGGAGAATCAATGATTCAGCAGGAAACGCGGCTTCATGTCGCCGACAACACGGGTGCGAAGGAACTCCTCGCCATCCGAGTGCTCGGCGGATCGAAGCGACGCTATGCCGGCATCGGCGACGTGATCGTCGCCTCCGTCAAGGACGCCATTCCTGGCGGGTCGGTCAAGAAGGGCGACGTGGTCAAGGCCGTTGTCGTCCGCACTGTCAAGGAATCCCGTCGTACGGACGGTTCCTACATCAAGTTCGACGAGAACGCCGCCGTCATTCTCGGCTCCGGCCGTGAACCGAAGGGCACTCGTATCTTCGGACCGGTTGGTCGTGAACTGCGTGAGCACAAGTTCATGAAGATCGTGTCCCTCGCTCCGGAGGTGATCTGACATGGTAGCCAAGATTAAGAGCGGCGATCTGGTCAAGGTCATCCGTGGCAAGGACCGCGGCAAGGAAGGCACCGTGAAGCGTGTGCTTCCGAACGACCGACTGATCGTTGAAGGCGTTCAGATCGTCAAGAAGCATGTTCGTGCCACCCAGCAGGGCCAGCAGGCAGGCATTGTCTCCACCGAGGCTCCGATTCATCGCTCCAACGTGATGATCATCGATCCGGAGACCAAGCAGCCTACCCGCGTGGGTGTCACCATCAAGGAAGAGGCGCGTGACGGCAAGGTGAAGACCGTGCGCGTGCGCGTCGCCAAGAAGTCCGGAAAGGAGCTGGCATGACCGATACCACTGTCGAAGCGCCGGCCACCCCGCGCTTGAAGGCCAAGTACAACGAGCAGATCATCGCTGAGCTCGAGAAGGAGTTCAAGTACTCCAACCCGATGCAGGTCGCTCGTGTCCAGAAGGTCGTCGTCTCCATGGGCGTTGGTGCCGCAGCTCGTGACTCCAAGCTCATCGAAGGTGCCGTCAAGGATCTCACTGTGATCACCGGCCAGAAGCCGAAGATCACCAAGGCCAAGAAGTCCGTCGCTCAGTTCCACCTGCGCGAAGGCCAGGCCATCGGCGCGTACGTCACCCTGCGTGGCGACCGTATGTGGGAGTTCCTGGATCGTCTGCTGACCCTGGCGCTGCCTCGTATCCGCGACTTCCGCGGTATCAACGGCCACCAGTTCGATGGCCAGGGCAACTACAACTTTGGTCTCACCGAGCAGTCCATGTTCCACGAAATCGATCCGGATGCGATCGACCACGTGCGCGGCATGGATATCACTGTGGTGACCTCCACCAAGGACGACAAGGAAGCCTACGCTCTGCTGAAGCACCTTGGCTTCCCCTTCAAGGAGAACTGATATGGCAAAAACCGCTCTTAAGAACAAGGCGGCCGGCAAGCCGAAGTTCAAGGTGCGCGCTTACACGCGCTGCCAGGTCTGCGGTCGTCCCCACTCCGTCTACCGCAAGTTCGGCCTGTGCCGCATCTGCCTTCGTGAGAAGGCCCACCGCGGCGAGCTGCCCGGAGTTACGAAGTCCAGTTGGTAAACATCGACGCTGAAGGTCCGCGGCACGTTCCGCCCATGAGGGCGGAACAGCGGCGGAAACCACGGCGAGAAAGGGCATGAAGCCCAAAATGACAATGACAGATCCGATCGCAGACATGCTGACGCGTCTGCGTAACGCGAGCGCGGCCAAGCACGAAACCGTGGATATGCCGTACTCGAAGTTCAAGGCGAACATCGCCGAGATCCTGAAGCGTGAAGGCTACATCAAGGACTTCACCGCCAAGGAAGCCAAGGTCGGCCAGACTCTTGAGGTCACCCTCAAGTACGGTCCGAACGGTGAGCGTTCCATTCAGGGCATCAAGCGCATCTCCAAGCCGGGTCTTCGCCGTTACGCGAAGTCCGACTCCCTGCCGATGCCGCTCGGTGGCCTGGGCATCGCTATCATCTCAACCTCCTCGGGACTGCTGACTCAGAAGGAATGCCTCGACCGAGGCATTGGCGGCGAGATTGTCGCCTTCGTGTGGTGAGAAAGGAGAGCTGAAACATGGCATCGCATATTGGTAAGCTCCCCGTCGCCATCCCTGCTGGCGTCGAAGTCAAGATCGACGGTCAGAACTTCTCGGCTAGGGGTGCCAAGGGTTCCGACTCCTACGTGGTTCCGGAAGGCATCTCCGCTGTCGTCGAAGGCAACGAGATCATTCTCACCCCGGCCGATGACCTGCGTCCGACCCGTGCCAAGCACGGTCTGGCTCGTTCCATCATCGCCGGCATGGTCAAGGGCGTGCACGATGGCTACTCCAAGACCCTCGAGATCGTCGGCACTGGTTACCGCGCCGTCGCCAAGGGCAAGGGCATCGAGTTCTTCCTCGGCTACTCCCACACCATCACCGTCAACCCGCCCGAAGGCATCACGCTGAAGGTCACCGATCCGACCCATGTGGTCGTTGAGGGCACTGACAAGCAGGTCGTCGGCCAGGTTGCCGCCAACATCCGCAAGCTGCGCGCTCCGGAACCTTACAAGGGCAAGGGCGTCAAGTACGCCGGCGAGCACATCCTGCGCAAGGCTGGAAAGGCTGGTAAGTGATATGAGCGTTGCAATTCTCGGAAAGGGCAAGAAGGTCGCCCTCAAGCGCCGTCATGCACGCATCCGCAAGCGCATCTCCGGCACCCCCGAGCGTCCGCGCCTGGTGGTCACCCGCTCCAACCGCCACATGGTTGCCCAGGTGGTCGACGACACCAAGGGCGTGACTCTGGTGTCCGCTTCCACTCTGCAGGCCGACTTCGCCGGCTTCCAGGGCACCAAGGTTGAGGCCGCCAAGAAGGTCGGCGAGCTGATCGCCGACAAGGCAAAGGCTGCCGGCATCACCGCAGTCGTCTTCGACCGTGGTGGCAACAAGTACACTGGTCGCGTCGCAGCTGTTGCTGAAGGCGCCCGCGAGGGAGGTCTGGCACTGTGAGCGACAACGAAGCAAAGGAAACCCAAGTGGCTGAAGAAACTCAGAACACTGTGGCGACCGAATCCAACAACGAGGACCGCAAGGGTCGTCGTGGCCAGCGCGGCGAGGGCCGTCGTGGCGAGCGTCGTAACCGTCGCGAGGAAAACCGCGGCGATGATATGCTCGATCGCGTGGTGACCATCAACCGCGTCTCCAAGACCCACAAGGGTGGTCGTACCTTCAGCTTTGCCGCACTTGTGGTGGTCGGCGATGGTAACGGCACCGTGGGTGTCGGCTACGGCAAGTCCCGTGAGGTCCCGGCCGCCATCGCCAAGGGCCAGCTCGACGCCAAGAAGCACATGTTCACTGTGCCTCGCGTCCGCGGCACCATCACCCACCCGGTTCAGGGCCACGATGCCGCAGGCACCGTGCTCCTGCTCCCGGCAGCTCCGGGTACTGGCGTAATCGCCGGTGGCTCCGTGCGCGCCGTTATGGAATGCGCCGGCATCACCGACGTGCTGTCCAAGTCCATGGGCTCCGCCACCGCCGTGAACGTCGTCCGCGCCACTGTGGCTGCCCTCAAGCAGCTCGAGGAGCCGGAAGAGATCGCAGCCCGTCGTGGCCTCGCTCTGAACGAAGTCGCTCCTGACAACCTGCTGCGTGCCCGTGCCGAAGGCATCGCCGAGGCCCGCAAGGCTCGCGAAGAGGCTGCTGCCAAGGCCGCTGAAGAGAAGGATGGTGAGTGATAATCATGGCTAAGAACCTGAAGATTACCCTGCATCACGGTCTCGTGAACCGTACTCCGGCTCAGCGCGCTACCGCCAAGACCCTCGGTCTGAACAAGATCGGTAAGACCGTCGTCCGTCCGGACACCCCGGCCAACCGTGGCTTGGCTAACGCCTTGCGCCACCTGGTCACCGTCGAGGAGGTTGACTGATTATGGCAGATAACGAAATCCTGCAGATGCACGACCTGAAGCCCGCTCCGGGTGCCAACAAGGATCGTACCCGCGTTGGCCGTGGTGAAGGCTCCAAGGGTAAGACCGCTGGCCGTGGAGCCAAGGGCCAGACCAAGCGCAATCACGTGCGTCCTGGCTTCGAAGGTGGCCAGCTGCCGCTGTACATGCGCCTGCCGAAGCTTCGTGGCTTCAAGAACCCGTTCAGGGTCGAGTTCCAGGTCATCAACATCGCCCGTCTCGTGGAGATCTTCCCCGAGGGTGGCGACGTGACCGTGGCCGACCTGATCGCCAAGGGCGTTGTGCGCAGCAACGCTCCGGTCAAGGTTCTGGGCGAAGGCGAAACCACCGTTGCTTTCAACCTCAAGGGTGTGAAGGCCTCTGCTTCCGCCAAGTCCAAGATCGAAGCGGCTGGCGGCTCCATCTCCGAGGACTGATAGTTCCTCAGATGATTTGAGCGCCTCAATATGACGAACCCCCGTTCGCTTTCCGGTGGACGGGGGTTCATCATATTCCAACGTTTTCAAGCACTGCCTACGCGGGCTAACGTCCATAGATGATTCATCGTCCTCAAATATTGGACGAGTATTTGACGTCATAACCATGCTTTTCTCGAGACATAGGTGTGGCAAGTAGGCACGTTAGACTATGCTCGTTCGTTAGTTTGTGTATTTGTGCGCTCCCAAGCGTGCCATAGGGAGGAAATCCAGGTGAGGACACTAATCCAGGCCCTGAAGACCAAGGAACTCAGGAAGAAGATCCTATTCGTCCTGTTCATCATCATCATCTACCGTATCGGGTCGTTCATTCCGACCCCGGGCGTGGATTATTCGGTGGTGCAGGAGTGCGTCGGCAAGACGCAGACCGCGTCCGAGAACTTCATCGGTCTGGTGAACCTCTTCTCCGGTGGTGCCATGCTGCAGTTGTCCATCTTCGCGTTGGGCGTCATGCCGTACATCACCGCTTCCATCGTCGTGCAGCTGCTGCGTGTGGTCATCCCGCGTTTCGAGGCGTTGCACAAGGAGGGCCAGTCCGGCGAGGCCAAGCTCACCCAGTACACGCGTTACCTGACCATCGGCTTGGCCGTCCTCCAGTCCACCACCATTCTGGTCACCGCGCGCTCCGGCGCCCTGTTCAACTATGCGTGCGACCAGGTCATCCCGGACGGCTCCGTGTGGAACCTCGTCGTTATGGTGCTGATCATGACCGGCGGCACCGGTTTCATCATGTGGATGGCCGAGCTCGTGACCGACAAGGGCATCGGCCAGGGCATGTCCATCTTGATCTTCATGTCCATCTGCTCGGGCTTCCTGCCTCAATTGTGGGAGATTGGCTGGGGCACCAACGGCACCGACGGCGACTGGGCCAAGTTCGCCATCGTGGTGTCGGTGCTCGTCGTCATCCTCATCTTCGTGGACTTCGTGGAACTGTGCCAGCGTCGTGTACCCGTCCAGTACACGCGCCGCATGATCGGCCGCAAGATGTACGGCGGCTCCTCCACCTACCTGCCGCTCAAGATCAACATGTCCGGCGTGATCCCCCCGATCTTCGCGTCCTCCATCCTCGCCATCCCGACGCTGATCGCCCAGTTCGGCAAGTCCGACCAGTCGTGGGTCAAGTGGATCAACGCGAACCTGGCGAACACCACGAGCGTGTGGTACATCGCCCTGTACGCGCTGATGATTGTGTTCTTCTGCTTCTTCTACACGTCCATCACGTTCAACCCGGACGAGACCGCCGACAACATGAAGCAGTACGGCGGCTTCATCCCCGGCATCCGTGCCGGCAACGCCACCAGCCGCTACCTGACCTACGTGATGAACAGGCTCAATACGGTGGGCGCCGTCTACCTGCTGTTCGTGGCACTGATTCCGACCGTGCTGATCATGGCGCTCGGACTGAACACGCAGCTGCCGTTCGGTGGCACCACCATCCTGATTATCGCCGGCGTGGGCCTCGATACTCTGCGTCAGGCAAGGGCCCAGACCGAGCAGTTCCAGTACACCGGCTTCCTGCTCGAAAACGTGGATCACAAGGAAGGCAAGTAAGCCTCCAATGATGTCGGCACGGTTGGCATATGGCCAGTCGTGCCGATTCCGTACCAATACAACGACAAGCACTATCAACAAGGAGATAAACCATGCGTCTGCTCATCATGGGTCCTCAGGGTGTGGGCAAGGGCACTCAGGCCGCGCTGCTCGCCGAGCATTTCAACATCCCCACCATTTCCACCGGTGATATCTTCCGCTTCAACATCAAGAACAAGACGGAACTGGGCCTGGAGGCAATGAGCTACACCGACAAGGGCGAGCTTGTGCCGGACTCCCTGACCAACAAGATCGTCAAGGATCGTCTGGCCAAGGAGGATTGCGCCAACGGTTGGATCCTTGATGGCTATCCGCGAAACGCCGCTCAGGTCGAAGCCCTCGATCAGATGCTCGAAGAGCTGGGCACCCCGCTTGACCACGTGGTGGCGCTCGAAGCCGACCGTGAAGTGTTGCTGGAGCGCATGAAGAAGCGCGCCGCGGAGCAGGGACGTGCCGATGACACTCCGGAGGCCATCGCCAAGCGTCTGGAAACGTATGAGAAGGAAACCGCCCCTCTGCTTGACATCTACAAGTCTCGCGGCCTGCTGGTGCTTGAGAACGGAGTCGGCGAGATCAGTGAAATCAGCAAGCGCATCATCAACGACTTGCACTGAGTCAGCCAACGAAAAGTTGATTCGATAGCTCCAATATCACAGATCGGATCAGGTACCCCTATGCGACACGCCGGGTGTTGCGTAGGGGTACCTCTGTATACGCCCCTGTATATATTTGAATGTCGGTGTGTCTTCGGATGCACTCGTAGTAATTCGTCCAGCGATAGGAAACCTGAGGCACATGGCAAAAGACGGTGTGATTGAAGTCGAAGGTCAGGTAGTGGAGGCACTGCCGAACGCGATGTTCCGCGTTGAGCTCGAAAACAAGCACATCGTGCTCGCCACGATCTCCGGCAAGATGCGCAAGAACTATATTCGTATTCTTCCCCAGGATCGTGTGGTGCTGGAAATGAGCCCCTACGACCTGAATCGTGGACGTATTACGTACCGCTATAAGTAAAGGTACACAAGTAAAGGATAACCATGAAGGTCAGCCCTAGTGTGAAGCGAATCTGCGAAAACTGCCGCGTGATTCGTCGTCACGGCCGCGTCATGGTGATCTGCACCAACCCCCGCCACAAGCAGCGTCAGGGCTGAGAGCAGATTCTCCAGCGGCACCATAATTAAGGCACTCACTCACAGTGCTTCCCGAAAGGGAACGACACTGAACCACGGGTACGTAGGCTCGTGCCGGATTACCGGAGGAGCGGGTGCAAGACCTACGGAAACAAGAAGGAATCGCAATGGCACGTCTTGCCGGAGTCGACATCCCCAATGAGAAGCGCATCGAGATCGCCCTCACCTACATTTTCGGTGTGGGACGCACTCGTGCCAAGGAAACGCTTGCCGCGACCGGTATCAACCCGGACACCCGCGTCAAGGATCTTACCGACGAGCAGCTGATCACGCTGCGTGACTACCTCGAGGGCAACTACAAGATCGAGGGTGATTTGCGTCGTGAAATCGATGCGGACATTCGTCGCAAGATTCAGATCAACTGCTACCAAGGCCAGCGTCACCGTAAGGGACTTCCTGTGCGCGGTCAGCGCACCAAGACCAACGCCCGCACCCGTAAGGGCCCGAAGCGCACGGTCGCCGGAAAGAAGAAGGCCACCAAGTAAGAGTGGCATGATTCGAGCCACGGGATGCTCGGCATTCCATCGTTCGAATATCAACAACATAGTTCGTTATTAGGAAACGAGGGTCAATGGCAGCTCCAAAGCAAGCCGCTCGTAAGCCCGCTCGTCGCCGCGATCGCAAGTCGATTCCGGTGGGTCAGGCTCACATCAAGTCCACTTTCAACAACACGATCATCTCGATCACCGATCCGTCCGGCGCCGTGGTGTCCTGGGCCTCCGGTGGCGACGTCGGCTTCAAGGGCTCCCGCAAGTCCACGCCGTACGCTGCTGGCATGGCCGCCGAGTCCGCCGCCCGCAAGGCGATGGAGCACGGTGTCAAGAAGGTCGACGTGTTCGTCAAGGGTCCGGGTTCCGGTCGTGAAACCGCCATCCGTTCTCTGCAGTCCGCGGGTCTCGAGGTCGGTTCCATCACCGATGTCACCCCGCAAGCCCACAACGGCGTTCGTCCTCCGAAGCGTCGTCGCGTCTGAGCACTCAGCAATACGAAATCAATCCAAAACCGCCTGACCGGTGAGTGCACCACCGAGTTCAAGCTGAAAGGATAACCACAGTGCTTATTGCACAGCGTCCGACTCTGACCGAGGAATCTCTGAATTCGCAGCGCTCCCGCTTCATCATCGAGCCGCTTGAGCCTGGCTTCGGCTATACGCTCGGCAACTCGCTGCGTCGCACGCTGCTGAGCTCCATCCCTGGTGCGGCTGTGACCTCTGTGCGTATCTCCGGTGCCCTGCATGAGTTCACCACTCTGCCGGGTGTCCAGGAGGACGTGACTGAGATCTTGCTCAACATCAAGGGCATTGTGCTCACCAGCGAGTATGACGAGCCTGTGGTCATGTACCTGCGCAAGAGCGGCAAGGGTGAGGCTACCGCAGGAGACATCACTCCGCCGGCCGGCGTCACCATCGCCAACCCGGATCAGCACATCGCCACTCTCGCCGAAGATGGCGAACTCGAAATCGAGTTCACCGTCGAGCGCGGTCGTGGCTATGTTCCGGCTCAGATGAACAAGCAGGACAATGGTGAAATCGGCCGTATCCCGGTTGATTCCATCTATTCCCCGGTGCTCAAGGTGAGCTACAAGGTCGAGGCGACCCGTGTGGAACAGCGCACGGACTTCGACAAGCTCATTCTGGACGTGGAGACCAAGCCCGCCATCTCGCCGCGCGACGCGGTGGCTTCCGCTGGTTCGACCTTGGTGGAGCTCTTCGGCCTGTGCCGTGAGCTCAACACCCAGGCTGAAGGCGTTGAAGTCGGTCCGGCCCCGGTGGCCGAGGAGACCAACCCCGAGATGGCTGTCCCGATCGAGGACCTCAACCTGACGCAGCGTTCTTACAACTGCCTCAAGCGTGAGGGCATTCACACCATCGGTGAGCTTGTCTCCCACACCGAGCAGGATCTGCTCGACATCCGCAATTTCGGTATGAAGTCGATTGACGAGGTCAAGGAGAAGCTGCAGGCCCTGGGTCTTAGCCTCAAGTCCTCGCCGATGGCCTTTGATACCAATAATCTCGAAGGTGGCACGTTCTTCTCGCCTGAAGAAGAGTGATCTGCCCCTTTTGACAAACCGTCCATAATGGCAGGCGGATGTTCGGGCATATGCCCACCTGCCTGCCGTTGCGGACAATAAGGAGTAAACCCATGCCTACACCTAAGAAGGGCCCGCGTCTGGCTTCCAGCCCTGCGCACGAGCGCCTCATGCTGGCAAACATGGCGACTAGCCTGTTCCAGAACGGTCGCATCACCACCACGCTGCCGAAGGCTAAGCGCCTTCGTCCGCTGGCAGAGCGCCTGATCACCTTTGCCAAGCGCGGTGATCTGCACTCCCGTCGTCGCGTGATGCGCGTCATCCGCAACAAGTCCGTGGTGCACGTGCTGTTCACCCAGATTGCCGAGCAGATGGAGCAGCGTGAGGGTGGCTACACCCGTATCGTCAAGATCGCTCCGCGCGTTGGCGATTCCTCTGCTGCAGCCATCATCGAGCTCGTCACCGAGCCGGTTGCCAAGAAGGCTGTCGTGAAGGAAGCCGAGGCCGCCACCAAGGTCGCCGACGAGGCTCCTGCCGCAGAAGCTACCGAGGCTCCGGCTGCTGAGGCCACCGAGGCTCCGGCTGAGGAGACCGCTGCTGCTGAAGCTGAGGCTCCGGCCGAGGAAGCCGCCGCCGAGAAGGCCGAGTGAGCTGAATAGCTTTCCGCTAAGCTAGATAGAGGGTTGGAATCCAAATGGGTTCCAACCCTCTTTCCATATCTCGCATCAGGACACTTCTGGGATTATCCTGGGGCACTTCTGGCACGATTCTGGCACGATTCCCAATCTCGAGAATTTGCGTCGCTGAGATGGTGTCAGTGATGTTTTTTCTCGGGATGGTTGTTTTCTTCGAGAATTTGCGTCACTGAGAGCCTGTCAGCGACGCAAATTCTCGGTTGTCGTGATCATACGGGGCGATACGGGCCGTTGGGCATCATGGCAGGGTACGAACCGCCCGGATTGCATTGGCGCGGGCAGCAAGTTGTTCATCCGGAGGGTAGGCGATGTGCTCCAGAGTCAGTCCTTGAGGCGCAATGGGCCCACTCGAGCCCTCCCGCACCGGGTGCGCCATCTTATCGGCGAACCAATCCAATGATTTGCGTCCCGAACCGACCTTCACACAGGATCCGACCAGAGAGCGAACCATATTGCGGGCAAACGCATCGGCGACAATCGTGAACACCAGCAATCCTGATTCCAATGACGGAGTCCGGTATGACTCGCCCATATCCGAACCTGATGGAACCAGCGGAACGGCGGGAACACGACTCCAATAGGCGTTCTTGACCTCGCGGATTGTAGTTCCGCCCGGGTTGGGCGTCGCGAACGAGCCGAAATCATGCAGCCCCAGTGTCATCGCCGCCGCCCGGTTCATTACATCCACATCCAAAGCCTCGTCCACACGCAGCACGAAACCACGTGATCTCGGGTCGGCTTCGGACGAGCGGTCGGCGACACGATACACATAGGTCCGCTCCAGCGCAGAGAAACGAGCGTCAAACCCGTCAGGCGCAACCGTCACCTGGTGAATCACGATATCCGGGGGCAGTACGGCTTTGAGCCGGCGTGCCAAAGCATCGACGGCTGGCACCTCCATATGCCCGACGCATCGCAGCAATACCGCATCGCTCACATCGAGATGCGCCACCTGATGCGAGGCGTGCACGCCGGTATCCGTGCGCCCTGCGACGGTTAGTCGCAACGGATCGTCAGCGTCATCGGCAGGTACGCGAAGCACCTTGTGCAACGCGTCCTCGATGGTACCCTGCACCGTGCGCAGTCGTGGCTGCCTGGCCCATCCGAAGAAACCGCCGCCGTCGTACGCCAGATCAATGCGAAGTCGTGTCATAACCATCCATCCTAACGAGCAGCCGCGGATTCCGGTGGGCCGGTATGTTCCACGTCTACTGCACTGTGGAAGGCATGATGTCCCGGGATTACGATGATGCAGGATTCGCTGGCGACATCATTCCGAAAGGAAGCGCCGAAGCATGCGTCGAAGCGGCTGTGAAGTGACCTACCCGTAACATTCGCGCGCATTTGCCGAAACGGGCCTGTCCTAGGTTAATAACCATCACACCGGGTTGCGGTGGCGGCGTCAGCGTGCGCCAAAGCCTCCGCGATACGCAGGTGGCACCGAGCGGCCGTTTACAGCAAGGAGCAGGCACGAGATGATCGAATCAGCTGCGCATAAGTTGGCGCATGAACTAGTCAATCGCCGTGAAGCCATCAACCGGGAGCTCTCCAGAAACGGCGTGCGCTTCGGCATCTACAAGAACAACGAATACCATGACCGTCTGTTCCCCTATGACCCGGTGCCGCGCATCATCGAATCCGATGAGTTCGACGAACTGGAGAAGGGGTTGAAACAGCGTGTCAATGCGCTGAACGCCTACCTCAAGGACATCTATTCGGACAAGTCGATTGTGCATGACGGCGTCATTCCGGAAGAGTATGTATACACGTCCGCCGGGTACTTCCCGCAGGTCAATGGTGTGACGCCTCCGGGCGGCATCTTCGCCCACATCGCCGGCGAGGATCTGGTACAGGGGGAGGACGGCCGCTGGTGGGTGCTCGAAGACAATCTGCGCATCCCCTCCGGTGCCAGCTATCCATTGTTCGTGCGAGACATTGAACGTCGCATCTCCCCGCGCCTGTTCCGCGATGTGCACATCCGCGACAATCGCGAATACCCCCGCCTGCTGCGCAAGGCCATGGATTTTGTCTCCACCGAGGGCATCGCCGTGGTATTGACGCCGGGCCGCTACAATTCCGCGTTCTTCGAACACGCTTATCTGGCCGAGAAGACTGGCGCGGCGCTCGCCTTCCCGGAGGATCTCGAAGTGGTGGACAACAAGGTGTACTTCCTTGATTACGCAGGCAAACGCCATCGCGTGGGCGTGGTGTACCGCCGTCTGTCGGACGAATACTTGGATCCGTTCGCCTTCAACCCCGATTCGGTGATCGGCGTGCCGGGCATTCTGTCCGCATACCGCGACGGCAACGTGGCCATCGTCAACGCGCCGGGCAATGGCGCGGCCGACGACAAGGCCATCTACTACTTCGTGCCGCAGATGATCAAGTATTACCTCGGCGAGGAACCGATTCTGCACAATGCGCCCACGTATATGCCGATGTTCGAGGCCGATCGCAAGGAAGTCCTGAACCGCATGGGCGAATTGGTCATCAAGGACGTCGCTGAAGCCGGCGGCTATGGCGTGGTGTTCGGCTCATCGCTGGACACCGCCGCTCGCGAGGAGCTTGCCGAACGCATCAAGGAGGATCCGCGCCGGTTCATCGCCCAGGAGGTGATTCAGTTCCGCGACATTGACGTGGTCGATGCCAAGACCGGGGAGATGTCGCCGCGCAAATGCGATCTGCGCGCGTTCGTGGTGACCGGTAAGAGCACGCACGTTTGGTATTCAGGTCTGACCAGATACTCTTCGGTGCCCGGCCAGATGATCGTCAACTCCTCGCAGGGCGGCGGATTCAAGGACACGTGGGTGCTGGCGCCTGAAACCGGTGTGGAACATGAGCTGGGGGCTGAGGTGCAGGTCGCCAATCTGCTCAGCCAGTCCCGTCATCACTCGCTGTCGCTGGTCACTGCATCCAAGGCCGATAACCTGTATTGGCTCGGACGCTACACCGAGCGTGCGTTCACCACGCTGAACCAGTTCTTCCCGTTCTACGATCGTGTGATGGACACGGACGTGGACGCTTTCCGCCCGTTCGCCCACGCACTCGATCTTCCGGAGGACTTCGAGGACTTCGACGAGTTCGTCACGAGCTTCCTCTACGACGGCACGAACCCTGATTCCGTCCGTTCCGCGGTCACCGCCGCATTCAACAACGCGGTGATTCTGCGCCCGGAACTGAGCTCCCGTCTGCTGCAGTATGTGGAACTGGCCATGACCAACATCACCGATGCGGCACGCAAGGCGGCCGATGCCGACGATATCTACAATCAGCGCGACATCGCCGACGACATGCTCGCCTTCTGGGGCGGCATCGAGAACTCGCCAGTCGACCCCACGTTGAAGGCGTTCGTATTCATCGGAAAATATCTGGAGCGCATCGATCTGTATACGCGTTTCGGGCTGTCGATGGAGCAGATGGATGCGCCGTTGCGCAAGCTTGCGTCATATTCCATGGTGCTTGACGGCATGCCGTTGCCCAGCTGCTTTGCTGATGGGCTGAGCTGGCTGGTGGGTCAGTTGCCGGCCCGCGGGTACGATCAGGTGGCGGCGCTGCTCAAGAAGTATCTGGATGATTATTCCGGCCGCATCAGCGCGTTGGCCATCAAGGACATGGGGTCGTTGAGCTCCATGAACATGGACGCCAAGCGCATCTGACGTGTTGCAATGCTAAGGTGATATCAACATACAGCCGGTAATGCGGTCTTGTTGGCCTGTCATGCGGTAGGGCGATATGACGCCTGTACCTGCGGGCGGGCCTCATGCCGTGGAACACGAAGACAATCGCAGGAGCAGTATTGAAGAAACTCGTATTCGACTATGAGATGAAGCTTTCGTTCAGTGCTCCCGTGACCGACCATCGGTTCCAGCTCCGCTGCATCCCCGCGACGGGCCCGCGTCAGCAGGTCATCGACGTGGAGGTCAAGATCCGACCTGATACCGAGCTGGATACCACCATCGACTCCTTCGACTCCGTGGTGATGACCGGTTTCATTCCCGAACCGCATGACGTGTTCAGCTATTCGGTGACCGGCATCGCCTTCGTGGACAATGCGCACATCAAGAAGGAGATCTACAAGCCGCTCTACCGCTTCAACTCCGCATTGACCATTCCCGGGCCATGCATCGAGGCGATGGTGGATCTGTGCCAGAGGCGTCTAGCGAAGCTGCCGGAGCATGCCACGCCGGTTGAGCGTGCCACCGAAGTGATGGATGAGGTATACCACGCCTTCGTGTATACGCCGGGGTCCACCACGATTCGCACCACCGCCGAACAGGCGCTCGCCCAGCGCAAGGGCGTATGCCAGGATTATGCGCATGTGATGCTCTCGGTATGCCGCCACGTCGGCCTGACCGCGCGATACATCGCCGGACTGCTCGGTGGGGAAGGTGCCACGCATGCCTGGGTGGAGGTGTATCAGGACGGTCGCTGGGTTGGCCTTGACCCCACGCATAACCGTCTGGTCGATGACAATTACATCACCATCGCGCACGGGCGCGATTATCGCGACTGCATGCTCGACATCGGCATCTTCTCCGGCTACAACGTCGAGCAGACCCAATGGGTCAACGCTTCCGTGCACGAGCAGCAGTCCTGATTGGCCCGTCATCTGCTGATACGGCTGTGATGCTGCACTAGCTGATGAGGCAGTATGCTGGTCGACGCGAAGACATACAGGCAGCGCAGCCGGTTCACTCATTCGGATTTTCGCGGTTAAGAAATTCGGATTTTGGTAGTTGAGAAATTCGGATTATTGTAGTTGTATAGTTCGGATTTTTGCGGTTGAGAAATTCGGATTATTGCAGGCGAGATGGCGATGATGACGGGAGATGGATTCGATGAGTGAAGCAACGACGCATGGCATAAAGCCTGAGACCTACCGTCCTCGTATCGTGGACTCGCAGATCGCTCGGTATCTGCGCATCTTTGGTGCAGTTGAAATCGCTGGTACCAAATGGTGCGGTAAGACTTGGTCCGCCCGTGCACACGCGAGCAGCATCACGTATGTGGATCGCAATAACAATCTGACCGTCGCCAAAGCAGACCCATCGTTGATGCTGCTGGGGGACAGGCCGCATGTGATTGACGAATGGCAGTTGGCGCCCGCTATCTGGGATGAGGTGCGCCATCATGTCGATGATGAGCCAGCGAACAAAGGTCAGTGGTTGTTGACCGGGTCATCCACGCCGCTTCGCAGCGAGCTTCCGAATCACAGTGGCGCCGGAAGAATCGGACGGATTCGCATGAATCCCATGACATTGTATGAATCAGGGCTTTCCAGCGGTGAAGTCAGCCTGTCGGGGCTGTTCGGGCATAGGTTTTCTGCGGCGAGGTCCGGGTTGGATACCAAGGGGCTGATGGACGCAGTGTGCCGTGGAGGGTGGCCGGAGGCCGTGGATATGACCGTGTCTGATGCCCAAATTCTGATTAGGGAATACGTGAGACTTACCTTGGCTGAAAGCGTCCCTCGTCAAGGCAAGGACTCGGACGTGGCAAGGCGCTTGCTGGATTCGTTGGCGCGTAACATCAGTCAGGCTGTCACATTCAAAACGCTTCGCAAAGATATGTACGGTGCGGAAGAGAATCTGGATGATTTCATTTCAGAACGCACAGTAGCGGAGTATGTCTCCATGTTCGAAGGCATGTTCGTCATCGATCCTGTGAAGGGTTGGGTGCCGCCCGCCCGTGATCCGAAGCGATTGCAGACCAAGGCGCGTCGATATTTCGCAGACCCTTCAATCGCTGCCGCGGCGCTGGGCATGAATCCTGATGCGCTGATTCGTGATTGGCAGACCTTCGGTTTCCTGTTCGAAAACCTCTGCATTCGCGACTTGCTCGTATATGCGCGGGCGTTGCCGGACGTCGGCATGGAGCCGGTCCGCTATTATCACGATGATTCCGGGCTTGAATGCGATGCGATCATCGAATTGGCTGATGGACGTTGGGCGGGTATAGAGATCAAGACCAGCGAAGACAAGGTCCCCGAGGCGGCGGCGAACCTACGCCGACTGAAGAATAAACTGCTGAGGAATCCGAGCGCCCGCACTCGTGAACCGGAATTCCTGGCAGTGCTGGTAGGTATTGGGGAGTTCGCATATCGTCGAGATGACGGCATATATGTCATTCCGGTGGGAACGTTGGGGGTGTGACGTGGGATTGGGAGAGCTGAGGAAGGTGCATAGCATCGTGAGAGGCTCACCGTGCTTCTCCGCAGCGCGTCCTTGACGCCTGAGTTGTCGCGAAACTCCGATTTGCCAGGTCGGCGGGATGTGGCATAATGAACAAGTTGCCTTTTGGTGACATGGATGAATGTCCGAGCGGTCTAAGGAGCACGCCTCGAAAGCGTGTGAGGTGAAAGCCTCCGCGAGTTCGAATCTCGCTTCATCCGCCCATAGGGTTCCGGGTTGTTCCGGGACCCTTTTTCTATTTCGTGGTCAGGTTCCGTGTTCCGTCTGTGATGCCGGGTGTCTATGCCGCAGCACGGATTATTGTGTTTGATTGATTGCTGAAGACGATGGCGTCAAGGGTTTTGGCGCTGTCATTGGGTGTTGAAGGTATTTTTCCTGCTGGGTCGAGGAGCCGATGCCTGAGAACCGTGGTTTGTCGCATCTAGAGATTTGAGAGGCAGAGTGAGTGCCAGCATAAAGTACTCGGATGATGTGAGCAAAGCGGCTGGTTGTTGCTCCGATTCTTATATGGAGTGGTATGAGGTAATATGACGACCAGCCGCTTTGGTTGCGTTATTTAAAACAATCGAATTTGGTTAAGCCCGATTGTTAGTGACTCAAATGGACCGGGAGTCGGGGAGTCTTTGCGCGGGTTTCCGTTGATGTCATGATTAATGAGAATCGGAGAACCATCAGGATTCTCATATGGCTCTCTAACCAATCGCGGTACCCCGAGCGTGTCTGTACTGATGAGACGAGTAAAGATATCTATTGGGAAATCGAGTGAAAATTCACACCACACGCTGCCATCTTCATGCTGGATGATATGTACATTTGGATTATGGTTGGATAACAGGTGATGCTCTTCTCTTTCGTATGCTTCTGCTCCGTTAAGATATACATTGCCTTCGATGTATGCGGGCTGGGGTATTTGTTCGAATATTTCGACGTCGCCTACCCCCAAGGCATGGACTTTTTCCGCGTATTCTGCTTCATTGGAAGGGGCGCCGTTGTAAATCTCCGTTCCTCGTGTATCGGTGCCTATGACTATGCGGCTGCCAGCGAAGATGTTTTGCACCACGCGGTCATCGTTGCCGTATACGCATGCAGTGCCTAATATCTTGGTTGAATGTGGCAGATGATATGGTGTGAATCGGTTGGGCGTAGAGATTTTGCGTGTGGAGCCGCAGAATAGATTGTGCACGAATGCGGTGCCCTGAGCTGCATTGTCAAGGTTATAGGCGGAGGCGAACACATTGTTGTCAATGAGACAGGGGCCATGGGTTACCTCGATCATGAAGTCACGTACGTTGTGATGGTAAGTGTTTGCGGTTACTCGCGTACCTTGCGCTTGCCAATCGAGCCAGGTGCCAAGAGTGCAGTCATGGATGTTGTTTCTTCGGATGATGGCGTCGATTGCTGCATGCAGTTTGATTCCAGCGATTTCATGACCAAAGAATTCGTATTTGGTTCCGATGCTATAGATTTCAGAGGCTTGTGCTGTTTTCGTGGGTTAGGTTGTGGGCTTTGGTAGTCGGATGTCGAGGCCGCCGCATCGGAGCATGATCAGGGCGATGAGGTTGTCCACGTGGTGGAAGCCGTAGGCCATGCGGATGGTGACCTTGATCCTGTTGTTGAACGCCTCGAGTCTGGCGTTGGAGTAGCCCAGCTCGATCGTGCGCAGGATGTCGGGCCGCCGCCTGCGGATCTTTTTGGAGAGTTCGACGATCTCGGGGATGCGGCTGTGGGACGCCCAGAACACCCAGCGTTTGAGTTCCGCCGTGGCCTGTCCGAGCGGGTGCTTGAGCAGGTTGCGCAGGAGTTCCTTGAGCTGCCAGGCGCGGTAGAGCTGTCCCTTGGGATCCGTGTTCCTCAATGCGGCGAGGGATTCCTCCTGCCGGTCGGTGAGATGGTCGGGGTTCTTCAACACGGCGTATTTGACGCCGCGCATGCGCTTGACGCCCTCCTGGTCGCCGCCGCGCCTCGCGTCGTTCCACAGGCGCTTCCTCACCTTGTCGAGCGCGTCGGTCATCCAGCTGACGATGTGGAACCCGTCGAGCACGCGCTCGGCGTTCGGGCACCACTGGCTAACGCATGAGTCGATCCACTTCGCGCCGTCGCCGGTGACGACCCGGATGGAGGCGCGCTGCTCGTCGGTGAGCTGTTGGAAGAACAGGTCGAACACGTCCCTGCCGTACCCGTCGTGCGCCCAGATCACCCGACGCCGCTCGTGGTCGACGACGACGGTCAGATACGTGTGGCCCTTCCTGTAGCTGGTCTCGTCCACGCCGATCGACGTGAGATGGTCGAACGGCGAGGGCGCCGACGCCTTCAGCCGGCCTGCGACCCTATGGGCGATGTCTCCGGCGGTCCTCCATGCG
>NZ_JFAN01000002.1:0-40089 GCF_006408855.1 Bifidobacterium sp. UTBIF-68
CCTCGAGCACCTGAGCATGCCCGCACGCGGGCGCACCCGCACCTCGAGCACGGGCTCGGGACGCATGGGCCCGTCGACGATGCGGACGTTCTCGACGACCATGCCTTTGACGTTGAGGAGCTGTTTGAATATGCTGTTCATCAGGCGCTTTTCGGTTGTGTTTTTCTTGGTCGATGAACATCCTAACCAAAAAGCGCTCTTCTCTTACCGGTTCAACGCCTCACCGGCAAACAACCACCCACGAAAACAGCAATAGCGCCCCATAAAAACGGTTTCCAATGTCATCAACAATTCCGGAAGTATGCGTCCGGAAACACGGGAACGTGTTCGTAGAACCATCAACAGTATGGGGTATTCGGTTAACTATTCAGCTCGATCGCTGAAAACGGGAGTATCCAAACTGGTTGGATTGGCTACGTTTGATTTCACTCAATCATTCACGGCTCTATTCGCGCAGTCATTGATTGAAGCTGCTAGGGAACGTGACTATGGCGTGGTCATTAACACATATGACCTTGATGGGGCTGGATTGCCTGAGGCGGTTAATCGTATTCCTTCACTTGGAGCAGATGGATGGATTTTCCTGTCTGGCAAACCGTTAGAGAATGATGGCAGGATACTGCAACAGCAATATCCGATAGTATTCGTTGGTGATTTCAATGCATACAATAAGGCCGATAGTGTAAGAGTTCCTAGTCGAGAGGCTATGGATTCTTTGATATCGCAACTGCTCGGTAGCGGCTTTCAACGAATTGGTTTGATTGGAGCTCCTGAAAGTATTAATGCCAGCAACGTTTGGGCAGCGACGGAAGGCGCTGGTCCATTAAGACTTCGAGGGTATGTTGAGGCGTTTGCTCGCAGGGGAAAAACTGTAGATTGGAATCTGATAGTTCCCGAAAGTCGTTGGTTGAGCAGCGATGGAGAGCGAGCGGTACGCGATTTACTGGGACGTACTATGTGCCCTGAGGTCATAGTGTGTCTGAATGATGCATTGGCATTTGGAGCTGTACACGAGTTGCAACGAATGAGGTTAAGGGTACCGCAGGACGTGCAAGTCGTTGGCTTTGACAATGTACAAGAATGCCAGTTCAGTGCACCGGCCTTGAGCACGATTGATTTGCATATGGAGACATTTGCCTCGGCGGCGGTCGATATGCTTATCGATCGCATCAATGGTTATGCTGGTCCAGCTCGTACTTACACCACTGATTTCACGCTGGTGGAACGGGCCTCGACCTGCTTGAAGTGAGTTATTCATTGTCACAAGAACACAATGAGCATAACGCTCATCTATCATGGCACTAGTGTCATGCTTCAGTGATCCGTTGACGAAATGACTACCCCTCAGTCCCGCTTCACGGGACAGCTCGTCCTGCAATTATGGACGCGCTCTGCGCGCAGTCTGCTGGCTCGCCTGTCGGCTCGCACGTTGCCTACAGACAGCTCCGCTGTTTGCTGCACGGCAATGTCCTGACAATGGGAGCGGGAAATAGCAATCAACGGATTGCTGATGCCGGAGACTGACGATTGTTTTTGATGGATAACAAGATGCCACCGCTTACCTGCAAGAAAGGACAGCATAGTGAAGACTCAGGCATTCGGTACGACGGGTGAGCCGGTGTCGCGCATCGCGCTGGGCGTGATGCGGATGGACGCCTTGGACGATGCTCAGGCAGCGAACATGGTGGGAACGGCGGTTGAATCGGGAATCGACTTCTTCGACACCGCCGACATCTATGGATTCAGCGCTCATCGTGCACATGGCAGCTCCGCGGTATTCGGCAAGGCATGGCGGGCAGCGGGCGTCGCGCGCGACGACATCTTCATTCAGACCAAGTTCGGCATCGTCTATGACCATGACCGACGCGACATCCAGCGCTATGACTTCTCCGCGAAACAGCTACTGGACTCGCTGGACCAGGAGTTGCAGGCACTGCAGACCGATCACGTCGATGCCGTGCTGCTGCATCGCATCGATACGCTGGTGGAACTCGACGAACTCGCCCAGACGTTCGATCGGCTGCTCGCATCCGGCAAGGTACGGTACTTCGGCGTCAGCAATATGGGTCCGTGGCAGATTGAGATGCTTCAACAGGCGGTGGGGCAGAAGCTGCAGGTGAACCAGCTGCAGTTCGGCCTGATGCACACGCAGATGATCGATGCCGAAATCCATATGAACATGTCGGATGGACCGGCGGCCGACCGCACCGGTGGGGTGTTGCCGTATTCCCGTTTGAAGAACATGACCATTCAGGCGTGGAGCCCCTTCCAGTCTGGTACCGAATACGGCCCGTTCGTGGATAATCCGCATTTCCCCGAACTCAATGCCGCGCTCGCCGACAAGGCGTCGGCATATGGGGTCAGCAAGGACGCCATCGCCGCGGCATGGATACTGCGGCATCCGGCGAACATCCAGGTCGTGGCCGGCACGATGAACCCGGAGCGGCTCGAACGGATCTGCGCAGGCACGGATATCGCGCTCAGCCGGCAGGACTGGTGGGACCTCTACCGTGCGGCGGGCAACCTCATGCCGTGATGCACGATCACAGTGGTGTGTGGACTCGCAATAACCCGTGCACAGGGTAAAGGTCGATGGCGTTGCTCAGTTCTGCCCGATTCATGCACCTTACTCGAACAGCGCGGCGTCGGTGGCGGGGTAGCCGAGCTGCATAGCGGTGTAGGCGTGCTTAGCCGCCAAGGCGGACAGGATCATCAGCGTATCGGCATCCGGCTTCGATTTGGTGTCCGCAACCGCTGCGATTTCGGCTCGGGCGCAATCCATTTCGATGGCCGCTGCAGTGGGGACGGTCAGTCCGCTGGCCTTATCCGGAATGGTCACGGGATTCGCCAGCAACGCATCGACCGCATACACCTTCTGCCTAGGGTCGGCATGCGATTGGCCTGTACCCGACGTCGATGAGGTTGATGAACTCGATGAGGCACCCCTCTCGGCAAGCGACACCAATTGCTGCGACGCCGCCTTGTGCATGTCGCTGAGCCGCAAAGTCGCCCCTGCGGTTTTGCCTTGCGCTGCCAGTACCTCCATGGCGAATCCAGCACGGTCCTCGGCCACGGCCATAGCGTCCAACGCTGAGGTCTGGATATCTAGGGATGTGACGCCGTCCAATCGGGCGGCGGTCACCTCGGGCGCCGTCTGACCGAATTTATCGGCGAGCGTCGCCAGGGCTTGTTTGGTCTGGGCATTGCGCAATGTCCCTTCGGCGAATCGATCCGAGCACTGGGCCGCCACATCGATCCAGGCCAGCGGTACCGAGCGCAATGTCATGTAATACCGCAATTGCGGTGTGCCGTCAGGAAGCGCGTCGGCGGCCGTCGATGTGACAAGCGCCTGCTCGCACGGGCTCATTGTGCGTTCGGCCTCGGCCCGTCCCTCCAGCCGTGGCATCGAGCAGGCGGTCAGCGAGCACAGCAACGCCGTGGCACAGACGGCGGCGAACAATCGCGAGGCCGGACCATGATTGCCATGAGGATGTCGGCTGATAGGGGAGTGCACGCCATTGCCGGTGCTAGGAGGACGAAACTCAGTCATTGGCGAGCGTGTCTGCATGGAAAACTAGACTAATAGCAAACTGTGACCAATCAAAGGCCATGCGCCACATAACTTCATAGGAGGTACGGATCGATGGAACTGGACCTGACAGGAATGCACAAGCTCGCAGCCGAGCAAGGAATCGAACCGGAGACTCTTGATGAGGCGCTGGCTGAAGCGCTTCGCCTCGCCTACCTCAAGACCCCGCACGCGGCCAAGCATGCGCGCGTCGAATTGGACGAGCGTTCCGGCAGCTTCACGGTATGGGCCGCCGACGAGATTCCGGTGGAGCCCACCGAGGATGATCCGCATCCCGCGCCGAAGCTGGGCGAGGAATATGACGACACCCCGCATGATTTCGGTCGACTCGCGGCCGCCACCGCGCGTCAGGTCATCACGCAGCTGTTCCGTAAGGCCGAGGACGAGAAGATCTTTGGTGCCTTCTCCGGTCAGAAGGGCAAGCTGATTACCGGCATCGTCCAGCAGGATGCCTCCGATTCCTCCAATGTGCATGTGGCCATGGGCGATGTCGAGGCGCTGCTGCCTCGCCGCGAGCAGGTGCCGGGGGAACGTTACCGGCATGGCGAGCGTATCCGCGTGTATGTGGTCAACGTGGCGCGCGGCATCCGCGGCCCGGAGATCGTGGTGTCCCGCTCCCACCCGGAGCTGGTGCGCAAGTTGTTCGAGCGCGAGGTGCCGGAGCTGGTGTCCGGCGCCGTGTCCATCATGGCCATCGCGCGTGAGGCCGGTGCCCGCACGAAGATCGCCGTCAAGGCCAACACCGACGGCGTCAACCCGAAGGGCGCGTTGATCGGACCCGGCGGCTCCCGTGTGCGTGCAGTGATGGAGAACCTCGGCCCGGAGAAGATCGACATCGTGGATTATTCCGACGATCCGGCGAAATTCGTTGCAGCGGCGCTCTCCCCGGCTGTAGCCACCGGTGTGCAGGTGATCAGCGAGAAGAACAAGACGGCCATCGCCTACATCCACGATGATCAGCTGTCTCTGGCCATCGGCAAGGAAGGCCAGAACGCGCGTCTTGCCGCCAAGCTGACCGGCTGGAAGATTGGCATCGAATCCGCTGAGGCCCATGCCAAGAAGGTGGCGGCGCAGAAGGCGGCCCAGGAGGCAGCTCAGGCTGCCGCGCCGGCTGACGACGCCCGGTGACGCCCGGAATACGCAGTAATCGAGGTAAGCGCGATTTGCGACTGCGTGGTTCCTTGTATCGATTCGTGTATCGAACGTGTCCCGGTTCACAGCATTCCGGACAGTGAAGAAGCCGTGAGCCGTACCGTCAATGGTGCGGCTCGCGGCTTTTTCATGCTATCCAGCGCTATGAGTATGCTGGTGTGGCGTATGTGGGTAGTCGCAGTGTGCGTAAAATCGCCCGCACAAAAGCGAGGTAACACGAACATGGTCGAACGATGAGACAGGGTAGGCTTGCCGTCATCACCAACTGACCACGCTCTTGCACGCGTGGTCACAGAATAGGAGTAATTAGTGGGGAAACCACGCGTATATGAATTGGCCAAGGACTTGAACGTCGACAGCAAAACCGTCCTTGAGAAGCTCAAGGATATGGGAGAATTCGTCAAGTCCGCATCTTCCACCATCGAGCCGCCGGTGGCTCGTCGTCTCAAGGCGGCATTCGCCAAGGACTCGGACAAGGGCGGCGACAGGGGCGGAGCCAAGCCGTCGGCCGCTATACCGCATAAGCCGATCGCGCCGAATATGAACCCGTCGGCTGCTGCACGTGGCGCAAAGAATGCGCAGAACGCGGGTGCCACGCCGGCGCATCACGCACAGCCTGCTCAGCCTGGCCAGCCGGGTCAACAGGGGCAGTCCTCTTCGCACAACCAGCGTGTGCAGGCCACGCCGGGTGCTCGTCCTGCACGTCCGCAGGGGGGTGCTCGTCCGGCGGCACCGTCTCCGGCACGTCATGGCGGCCAGCATGAGAACCGTGAGGGAGGCCGTCCGGCACGCCCGGGACAGGGTCGTCCGAACGGCGGTCAGCCAGGGCAGCATCAGAACAACGGGCAGCGTCAGAACAATCGCAACGCTTCCGCCCGTCCGGCTCCGCATGGCAACGCCAACGGCAACAACAACGGCGGGAATGCATCCAACGCCATCCCGCGCCCGCACGCGCAGGGTCCGCGTCCGGGGAACAACCCGTTCTCCCGCAAGCAGGGCATGCATGCGCCGACGCCGAACGATATCCCAAGGCCTCATCCGATGGCCCGTCCGACCGCTGAAGGCGGACGCAATGGTCGTCCCGGCCGTCCGGGTCAGGGACAAGGACAAGGTCGTGGGTTCCGGGGCGGTCGTCCGGGTCAGGGCGGTGCTCGTCCCGGCCAGTGGGGGCACAACCGTCCGGGTCAGGGCGGTGGCACCCAGGGTGCTGCACAGTCCGGTGCACGCGGCGGATTCCGCGGTGGTGCCGGTGCCGGCAACAACTTCCAGGGCGGCGGCGCACCGAGCAACGGTCCCGCACGCGGCGGTCGTGGTGGCCGCGGCGGTGCCGCAGGCGCATTCGGACGTCAGGGCGGCAAGTCCTCGAAGGCGCGTAAGAACCGTTTGGCGAAGCGTCACGAATACGAGGAGCTGAAAGCACCGACTATCGGCGGCGTGCGCATTCCGAACGGTAACGGTCAGGTCATCCGCCTGCGTCAGGGCGCATCTTTGGCGGATCTGGCAGAGAAGATCAACGTCAACCAGGCCGCACTGGTCACCGTGCTCTTCCACCTGGGACAGATGGCTACGGCCACGCAGTCCCTGGATGAGGAGACCTTCCAGATTCTGGGTGAGGAGATCGGCTGGAACATCCAGCTCGTCTCCGCCGAAGAGGAAGACAAGGAGCTGCTGCAGCAGTTCGACATCAACCTTGATGAGGAAGAGCTGCAGGACGACGAGGATCTGAAGCCCCGTCCTCCGGTCGTCACCGTCATGGGCCATGTCGATCACGGTAAGACCCGACTGCTCGACACCATCCGCAAGACCAACGTCATCGCACGTGAGGCCGGCGGCATCACCCAGCGCATCGGTGCGTACCAGGTCACCGTCACGCTGGAAGGCGAGAAGCGCAAGATCACCTTCCTCGATACCCCTGGCCACGAGGCGTTCACCGCCATGCGTGCCCGCGGTGCCGAGCTCACCGACGTCGCCATCCTTGTGGTGGCCGCCGATGATGGTGTCATGCCCCAGACCGTCGAGGCCATCAACCACGCCCAGGCCGCCAAGGTGCCGATCGTCGTGGCCGTCAACAAGATCGATGTGCCCGGCGCCAACCCGGAGAAGGTCCGTGGCCAGCTTACCGAGTACGGTCTGGTCGCTGAGGAATACGGCGGCGACACGATGTTCGTCGACATCTCCGCCAAGCAGAACATCAACGTGGACAAGCTCCTCGAAGCGGTGCTGCTGACCGCGGACGCCGAGCTCGACCTGAGGGCCAATCCGAATATGGATGCCCGTGGCGCCACCATCGAAGCTCGACTCGACAAGGGTCGTGGTGCCGTGGCCACCGTGCTGGTGCAGCAGGGCACCCTGCATGTCGGCGACGCCATTGTCGCCGGCACCTCATACGGCCGCGTCCGCGCCATGCTTGATGAGAACGGCCAGACGATGAAGGAAGCCGGTCCGTCCACTCCTGTCCAGGTGCTGGGTCTGACCTCCGTGCCTACCGCAGGCGACCTGTTCCTCGTGGCCGCCGACGATCGCGCGGCGCGCCAGATCGCCGAGAAGCGCCAGGCCACCGAGCGTGCCGCCCAGCTGGCCAAGCGCCGCAAGGTTGTCTCCCTCGAGGACTTCAAGAAGAAGTTCGCCGAGTCCGAGATCGATATGCTCAACATCGTCATCAAGGGCGATTCCTCCGGCTCCGTCGAGGCGCTCGAGGACTCCCTGATGAAGATCGAGGTCTCCGACGAGGTCGGCATCCAGGTCATCCACCGCGGTGTCGGTGCCATCACGCAGAACGATGTCAATCTGGCCACGGTCGACAAGGCCGTCATCATCGGCTTCAATGTGCGTCCGAACCGTCAGGTCGCGGACCTCGCCGAACGCGAGGGCGTGGAGATCAAGTACTACTCGGTCATCTACAAGGCCATCGAGGATATCGAGGCCGCGTTGAAGGGCATGCTCAAGCCGGAATACGAAGAGGTCGTCACCTCCCACTCCGAGATCCGCGAGATCTTCCGCTCCTCCAAGTTCGGCAACATCGCCGGCGTCATGGTGCAGGACGGCGAAGTCAAGCGCGGTACGAAGTGCCGTATTCTGCGCAACGGCGTCGCCACGGTCAACGATCTCGAGATCTCCTCGCTGCGTCGTTTCAAGGACGACGTCCAGTCCGTCAAGGAAGGCTACGAGGCCGGTATCAACCTCGGTTCCTTCAACGACATCGAGATCGGCGACATCATCGAAACCTTCGAGATGCGAGAGGTCGAGCGCAAGTAGTCCACGAAGTCGATGTCCCAGGTTCCCATCTGAACGAATCAGGATATCGCCCACCGGCCCCACGATGCACTGCGGGGCTGACTGCAGGTAATTGAACTGAGGGGGTCCACGGCATTCGCCGATGAGCCCCCTCAGTCGTCTACGATGATACTTTTTGGCGAGCAGCCAACAACTACAGAAGGAAACACCAATGGCAGGAACCAATCCCCGTGCTGCACGTATCGCTGCGCTGATCCAGCGCGTCGTCGCCTCCTCCATCGAGCGCGAACTGCACGACAAGCGTCTGTCCAACATCACCATCACCGAAGTCCGTGTCACCAACGATCTGCAGATCGCGAAGATCTACTGGACGCAGCTCGGGCACGAAGGCAAGGAATCCGGCGAGCGCAAGCGCGCCCAGCAGGCCCTTGATCAGGCCAAAGGCCACCTGCGTACGCTGGTGGGGCGCAAGGCCGGACTGCGCTTGACCCCTCAGCTGCAGTTCGTGTTCGACGAGGTGCCCGGTGAGGCCCACGAGATCGAAGACATCCTGATGCTGGCCAGAAAGCGCGATGAAGAACTTGCGAAGGCCCGTGCCAACGCCCAGTACGCCGGCGACGCCGACCCCTACAAGCATGACGACGAGCCGGACGAAGACGATTTCGACGATGACGACGAGGCCGAGACGGACGACGCCGGTATTGACGACGCCGATTCCGACTATGGCGACGCCGACGATTCCGGCGACGCCGATGCCGTCGATGACGAGAACCCCGACGATGTCGATAACGAGAACCCCGAAGCCTGAATCCCATATGTCACAGGCTCAATCAAGCGGACTGCTCATCGTCGACAAACCTCAAGGAGTCACCAGTTTCGACGCGGTCGCTGCAGTGCGCGGCGCGCTGCATATCAAAAAGGTCGGGCACGCCGGCACGCTCGATCCGATGGCCACCGGCGCATTGGTCATCGCGTTCGGCCACGCCACACGATTGCTCAATGCCATCGTGGCGCATGACAAGACCTATGAGGCTACGATTCGGCTTGGCCTCACCACCGACACCGATGACGCCGAAGGCGCGGTGCACGTGGATGAGTCGATACACTCCCGGTGGAAGGAGCTCGCCGAGCGTCATGGGGAACAGGGTTCCTGGCAGACGGGAACATTCTGGCATGACCTGCTTGCCAACACCATCGCCTCGCACTTCACCGGGAACATCGAACAGGTTCCCAACACTTTCTCCGCCATCAAGATCAACGGCCAACGCGCCTACGATTTGGCCAGGGAAGGCAAGGACGTGGAACTCAAAGCCCGTCCGGTCACCGTCAGCGAGTTCTCTGTGCTGGATGTACGCGCGGGCGTCGTGACGGGGAAGAACGCCGGCGAGCCGTTGCTGGAGAAGGATGTTGCATCGTTCCCGTTCGATTCGGCTGCGGGTCCGGACCAATCCCTTTGTTCCTCTCTGAATGACCATTCCGTCGTCTCTGGCGATGGCGAGTCGGATCCGCGAGGCGTTGATACCGCTATTTCAGTTGCGGTCACTGGTCTGATACCGGTCCTCGACGTGAATGTACGCATCAGTTGCTCGTCCGGAACCTACATACGTGCCTTGGCTCGTGATCTGGGCATGACGCTCGGCGTCGGTGGCTATCTGACCCGCTTGCGGCGCACTCGCGTCGGACGGTTCGCGCTGCCGGATGATGCCAGCGGGCTCATTGCGGCTGACGCCATGCAGCAGACATCCGCTCATACCATCACCGCCCATGCGGAGCCCAAGACATTCGTCAACCGCGAAGGGGAGCGTGTCTCCCGCAACTCATGTATGTTGGACACTCCGGCAGGGCTTGCCGGCGAGGAGCGTCGCGCATGGGTGCTGGGTCGCGCACTGACCATGGAACAGGCGACTCGCGGTGCCATGCCCGTTGTGGATATCACAGCCGAAGAGGCTGCGGAGCTGCGATTCGGCAGGCGTATCGAACGGGTGGTTCTCCGGGATACGCAGGTCGCTGCCATCGCTCCCGCGCGGGATGACGTATCGGGTGATGCGCCAGCCGATGTGGTGGCTATTCTCGAACGTGCGAACGCGCATCAGGCCAAACCGGTCACGGTATTCCCCCTCGCGTAAAGTGGTCACGGCTGGTGTGATTCCTCTGGACACCTCTCATACAGAGTCGCCAGGCACTATGTGACCGAAAGGAATCTCTGGGTTGCGCATGGATGCAACCCAATGTGGATAAAGGAAATCCTAGGATATGGAAATCACCTATTTGACTCCCGATGAACACGGCGAAGTCGAATGGCCTTCATTCGACAATGACAGAAAAGCCGTGGTGACGTTAGGCGCGTTCGATGGCATGCATCGTGGCCATCAGGCCGTTATCCGCCGTACGGTGGAGCTCGCGCGCCAACACGGGGCGTTCTCGGTGGTGATTCTGTTCGATCCGCGTCCGGCGTTTGTGCATGGCTGGGCCGCCAAGCATGACGGCAAAGAGCCTACGGCGGCGAATATCGATGCCGAGGCGCTGACCAGCGCACATGAACGTCTCCGCCGCATGGAGCAGCTTGGTGTCGATCATGTGCTGGTGGTGCGGTATACGTTGGCGTTCGCATCCAAGTCCTACATCTTCTTCCTCGGTCGGCTGACCGGCAAATTGGGCATGCGCACGCTGGTGCTCGGCCAGGATGCCGCCATGGGCAAGGGAAGGGAGGGCGATGTCGCGCATATTGCGAACCTCGCCGCAGCCACCGGCGTCTTCGAGCTTGATGTAGTGGATGATCGGGGTCCCGGGGAGGTGCGTATTCCACGCGATTTCAAGCCCGAAATGCCCGAACAGTGGGGTGAGCCGCACGATCCCCTGGCTGGTGCCACCAAAGCTGAGAGGCGCGCCTGGAGCAAGAAGCATCAAGCCAGGGCGATGCGCGCATGGAGCTCCACGAATGTGCGCTATCTGCTGGCGCATGGACGCATCCAGGATGCCAACGCCATTCTGGGGGAGCCTCATGGCATCGAAGGCGTGGTGGTGCATGGCGAGGAACGCGGCCGGACCATCGGATTCCCGACCGCCAATCTCGGCACGGATGTCGAAGGCTACATTCCTGTGGACGGCGTATATGCCGGCTGGCTGGTTGATCTGGGGCCCGCATCGACACAAGACGGGCAGGGGAGCGTGTCATCTGAGGTGCAGTCTGAGTCGCAGTCCAACATGCCGGCCGGACGGGAGGAGTCGGCTGATTGTGATGCCGCATCGCGTGAGCCGCTCCGTTGGCCTGCCGCCATCTCCATCGGCACCAAGCCCACGTTCAGCGAGAAGACCGGACTCCATGAACGTGTGGTGGAATCCTATTGCATCACCGATGATTGGCTGGAACTCTATGGGCACAAGGTACGTGTGGAATTCACCGGTTTCCTGCGTCCGCAGGTCAAGTTCGACGGTCCAGACGCGCTGGTCGACGAGCTCAAGCGCAATGTCGAGGAGACCAGGCGTCTGACGGCATGACGACAGACGCCTGATGAGCGTCTAGTGACGGAAGTGGGCGAAGAATTCGCGTGTTTCCGGATTGGTGGATTCATCCATGACTTCACGTGGCGTGCCGTTTTCCGCGATGACGCCATTGCGCAGCAACACGATGCGATCGGCAGCCTCATGCGCGAAACTCATTTCATGGGTAGCCATCAGAATCGTGGTCCCCTGCGACTTCAGCTCTGCGACCATGTGAAGCACTTCGCCTACCAGCATCGGATCCAATGCCGAGGTGATCTCGTCCAGCAACAGCAGTTCAGGGTCGGTCATCAGCGCTCGGGCGATTGCTACACGCTGCTGCTGGCCGCCGGAAAGCTGATCGGGGTAGGCGTCCGCCTTGTTGCGCATGCCGATGCGGTCGAGCAGCTCAAGTGCCCGCGTCCGTGCGCGGTCCTTATCCCAATGGTGCACTTTGATGGCTGCCAGCGTCACGTTCTTCAACACCGACATGTGCGGGAACAGATTGAATTGCTGGAAGACCACGCCGATGCGGGAACGGATCTGATCCTGATTCGCGCGTGGGTCGGTGATGTCGGTGTCACCAAGCCAGATCTGCCCGTCATCCACTTGCTCGAGCAGATTGACGCATTTCATCAGCGTCGACTTGCCTGAGCCGGAGGGGCCGAGGAGCGCGACCACCTCATGGGGGTTGATGTCGAACGATATGCCTTTCAGCACTTGGGTGGAACCGAAGGATTTGCGTACATCGTCCAAGCGCAGCACCGGTTTGGAGGTGGTGGTGTTGGAAGTCTGCTGTGCATGGGAGTCGTTCACTGTGGTCTCCTTCTTCGTCAGTGCCTCACTCATGGTCATATTCATGTGTCCGTGTCGAGTTCATGCTCGCGGTAGGCGGCTCATGCTCATACTGTGCCCGCGCTCAGCTCGCGCTTGCGTAGACGTGCCGTGTACCAATCGTTGAGCAGGATGAACGGCACGCTCAGGAGGATGAAGAGCAGGCTGGCCACTACATATGGGGTGAAATTGTATGTGCTGGCCACATCGATCTGTGCGGCGCGCACGGCATCCACGGCACCCAGCACGGAAATCAGGCCGACATCCTTCTGCATGGAGATGAAGTCGTTCATGAGCGCCGGCGCGACTTTGCGCAACGCTTGGGGGATGACCACCAATCGGGTGGTCTGCCCGGCAGTCAGGCCCAGTGAACGGGCTGATGCTCGCTGTGAGGGATGCACGTCGTTGAATCCGGCGCGCAGTACCTCGGAGACATACGCGCTGTAGCCCATGATCACGGCGATGGTGCCGAGAATCGAGGGGTCGATGCGTCCGAACAGACCCAGACCCGGGATGCCGAAGCCGATGAGGTACAGCACCACGATGATCGGCACACCGCGCATCACGGTCGTATAGATCAGCGCCAGAATCCTGACGGGGAAGAGGATGGGGGATCGACTGGTACGGACCAGCGCGATCAGGGTGCTGAGTATCGCCACGCCGACGAGTGCGACGAGCAGGACCTTGATATTCAGCCACAGGCCTTTGAGCACGTCAGGGAATGACTGGACGAAATACTCGCCGGAGAAGAATGTCTCTTTGACCCGAGGCCAGCCGGGGGAGAGTTTCAGGCCGACGACGATGATCACCACGAACACCACCGTGCTGATCAGGCTGGTGATCACCGATTTGATCTGCTGCTGGAGCCGGTATTGACGACGGTCCAACTCGACTTGACTGGTGGCATGCGCTGCAGGCTGAGCGCTGCGGGAATCGCCTTCCGGCGCGGTGAATGATCCGGTCATAGCTGAACCTCGTTTGCTTGTCTGAAGAACCATTGTTTGCCGTATTCGGGTGATGATGTGCATCATACCCATGGATACGGCTCTGATATCACCGTGTATTCCACAATGAGGTCTTCCACAATATGAGGAGGAACGGTGGCATCAGAGCCGTGCAATCATGGCGATAGTCGCCATCAACGATGTGCGACAGGCCGCTGTCACTTCAATTCGGTCAGGTCGGTGGTGTACTCGGCCAGCCACTTGTCCTGCAGCTGCTTCAACGTGCCATCCGAATTCAGCTCGTCCACGGCCTTGGTGGTGGCGGCGGTGAGCTTGGAATCCTTCGGCAGCACGATGCCCATGCCGTTCTTGTCTTCGGAGCCGGCGATACGGCCAAGCACGGTGGCGTCCTTCACCTGTTCGGACTGCACCATATACACGCACTCCACGGTGCTGGTCACCAGGGCGTCAATCTGACCTGCATCAAGCGCCTGGGCCAGAGCGGCATCATCGTTGAAGGTCTGGATGTCCTCCTTGATGGACTTCTTGACGTAGTCGTAAGCCAGGGTGCCCACCATTACGCCGATGGTCGCGTCCTTGAGGTCGGCCAGCGACTTGGCGTTGGCGAACTTGCCGTCCTTCTTGACGATGACGGCCTGGCTGTCGTTGTAGTAGCTGGAGGAGAAGTCGACTGCCTTCTTGCGGGCGTCCGTGATGCCGAACTGCTGGATGTTCATATCCCAGTCCTTGGCACCCGGGGCGATGGCGGAGTCGAAGGTGGTGCGGACCCACACCACATCGCTCTTCTTGAAGCCGAGCTTTTCGGCCACATCGTAAGCGACGGCGGCCTCATAGCCTTCGCCGGATTCCGGCTTGTCGTTCATGACCCACGGCTCGTACGCGGGCTCGCCGGTGGCGATGGTGAGTTTGCCGGGCGTGACGGTCTGCTGGGTTATATCGCTGGAATCCGCGGCATCGGAGCCTGCGGATTGGTTGGAGCTGGAACCGCAGGCGGCGGTGAAGATCAGGGCCATGGCGCTGACGGTCGCGGCTGCGAAGCGGATAAGCCCCTTCGTGTTGTTGAACATGATGATTCCTCTCTCTTGTGCCTTATTGGGATAATGATTATTGATGTGGCACTCGGCGCGTTATGGCGATGCCGTGAGACCGACATCCCGCGCCTGATTCGCCGGTTTGGCGCTGTGCGCCAATTGTAGGACAGTCATATTGCCGGTGTTGCCACTGCCTTCATATTGGGATATCGGCGTTGGTTATGGCGGGTTATCACAACGTGTCCGGTGCGCTTGCGGTTCGTGTGCGAACCGCGTCCTTACCTATTCGAATGTGAACTCGGCCGATTGCCGCCGATTTCGACGGTTGTTGCCATGTCGCCTCCTATTCGAGGGTGAACCCTTCGAATACGAAGCCTGGACTGACCACGCAGGATACCAGTGCATCTCCTTCGCCGGGCAGTGTGCGCTGCCACACGCCGGCTGGCACCACGGCATGACCGATGACCGGTTTGCTGGCGCTGTGCGCGGCCTCCTCGAAATCGACTGCGCGCAGGGGTTCCTGCGTGTTGTCCTGTGCGCTGCTCTGTGTATCGACACGAGCATCACCGTAGTGAGCATCACCGTCGTGGAACTGGTCATGCCGTGGCGTGATTCCCGACCCCAATATGATGCGGGTGCGCTCGCTATTCGCATCGGCGGGTGCTTCTCCACTGCCTCCAAGCTCCAGAGTCACCGGAGCTGGCCCGTGCCAGAGCCACAGCTCGTCGGCATCCACCTTGTGCCAGGCGCTGGCGTCGCCTTCGGGCAGCAGAAAATAGATAAGCGATGCGAGTGGCCGTCCGCTGGCCCTGTCCTCACATGGGCTTTGCCAATCGCGCGTATACCAGCCACCTTCAGGATGTGCTTCGAGACCAAGCCGGTCGACTATCGACCGCGCCCATGCGCTCATGTTCTCTATCGCGACACTCATGGTTGTTCTCCTCCTTACTCGTCCGACCGTTGCGGGCCCACTGTGGGCAGAGGGCCGGGTCACCAAGCATGGTTGTTGTAGGTCTCATGGCCTGCGATCACGGTGGCGCGATTGGTTCCCGCGCCGTGCCTCACCAATGTCTCCAGAGTCGCTTCGATGCCGGCCGGCGATGACGTGTCCACCGGAATGTCGAAGAACGCCAGGTCGGCGAGCGCTCCCGCGTTGATCTGGCCGATACGGTTCACGCCCACGTGCATGCCCATGGACGCGGCGCCTCCCAACGTCATCATGCGAATCAGACGATGGGTCAGGTCGTCGTTCGTGTATCCCTGTTCTCGTGCCAGGTCATAGAGCATCGACACATCATCGAGCAGGTCGAGGCTTGGCGTGCTGGAGAGCGAATCGGTTCCCACCGCCACCAGATTGCCTTCCTCGAGATATTCGCGGATGGGTGCGTCCTTGCCGGTGTTGGTGATGCGGTTCGACCGGGGACACAAGGCCACGCCGACGCCACGCTGTCTGAGGATACGTCGATCCTCCTTGTCCGCCCACACGCCGTGGGCGATATGCACATCAGGTCCCAAGGATCCGAGCTGGTCGACGAATTGAATGGCTGAGGCTCCCTTGCCGACCTCTTTGAGCTGTTTATAGCTCACCCAATCATGATCGCGCCAATCGGCGGCTGAATACGTGGTGAGCACGGGCGGATAGGTGCCCGCTTCAAGCGGGGTTTCCGCAAGATGGATGTGCAGTCGCATATTGAGTCGGCGTGCAATATCCGGCAGATCCACGAACGGTTCGGATTCCAGCGTATACGGCGCATGCGGACTGATGCCCAGATTGGGGAGACGCTCCTGGCTCATCTTGCGCAGCTGACGGCTCAGCTCGGTGCGCCCCTTCTCCAGCCATTCATCATTATGCCAGCCCATGACCTCCCAGTAGGCGATGCCGTGCATGCCCTGGGAAGCCAGGGCGCCTGCGGCATCCAGATCGGTGACGATATCGGCTGCCGCCGTCGTCCCTGATTCGACCATCTGACGCGCGCCGTCTTCGCCCCATTGCTTCCAAGGCTGTGTGCGTTGCGCTTCGGCGTATACCGCGTTGAAGGCCAGCTCCCAGGCGCGGAACCGGTCATAGGTGCCACGTCCTACTTCTGCCATGCCGCTGTATTGCAGATGGGTATGTGCGTTGATCAGCCCCGGTGTCAGCACGCCATCCCAATGACGCTCGACGATGGTGGCGTTCTGTGTGGTCTCCTGCTTGAGCGCTTCCAGCACCCAATGACGCTTGCCGACGTGCATGACGCGGTCGCCGTGCACCGCCACCGCGCCATCGATGATGACCGGGCCGGTCACCGGAATCACCAATCGTGCCGAATATAGCGTCACATGGTCCACCAGCTCCGGGTCGGTGTCTGACCAGACATGTACTGCAGAATGGTTCATCAGGCCTCCTTGGTCGCCGGGGTATCCGCTTCGGGGTGTGTGACAGAGTGACGCGCGTTCTCCTCGAACCTCGTCAATCGCCAGTCATAGCCATTATCGGCCACCGCGTGGCTGGCCCGATAACCGCGTGCCTTCAATGCCGCGTTGGCTATGCGACGGTCGGTCGTGGCATCAAGCCGGATCAGATGGTGGGGGAGCTCCCCGCGGTGGTCGAGCAGGTAGGCCACCGCGCTGGCCTGCACGGCGAAGCTCAGATCCATGATTTCAATCGGATTGCCGCCACCGACCGTGTAGTTCACCCCGTCACCATCCGCGAACAATGTCACCGTAGGCCCATCCGGAACATGCAGCTCGACGCTGTCCCGGTTCACCTCCGGCATGAAATGGGGGATCTCATCCAGTGCGATCTCATTCGCGATACCACCGATGACGGCCACGACCGCGCCTTCATGCATCAGACGCAAATGGTCGAGCGTGATCGTATGACGCACCCCGGTGGCGGAGACCACGATGTCCGCTTCGGCGAGCGCATCATCGATGTCTTGCGCTGCGAACCCATCGAATACCGCTTGCAGGGCGGCCACCGCATCGATGTCGCATACCGTCACTGTGGCGCCGAGCGCGCGGACTCGGCGGGCGAACCCACGGCCCACAGGCCCATAGCCGATCACGGTGACCCGCGCGTTCTCGAATGCATGATCGCCGAGGATTCGCTGCATCGTGGTCACGCAGGTCTCTCCAGTGCCATGGGCGTTATCAAAGCCGGTCTTCAGCATGCTGTCGTTCACTGCGACCACGGGGTATGTAAGCGCACCGGCAGCCTCCATGCCTGCGAAGGCGCGCACGCCGCTGGTCGTCTCCTCGGCCACGCCGATGAGATTCGCTACAAGGTCCGGACGCTCCAGCGAGGCGAGACGGGCGAAACTCGCGCCATCGTCGATGATGATATCCGGTTCGATGGTGTCAAGCAGTCGCAACGCGGCGTCGTGCGCCTGTTCCGGGGTCCAATCGCGACTAGACTCCACGATGACGCCCTCTCGTCTGAGCTGTTCGGCCACACGCGGGTCGGTCGAGTCCGGTCCGCAATAGACGCCGACAATTGCGCCTGCGGCTTTCAGTTTGCGCAACAGAATCGCCGTCTTCGGCTCGAGGATAAGACATACGGCGATGCGGACGCCGGTGAAATCGGTGCCTTCCTGCTGCAGTTCCGACAACACGTTGTGCAATACGGGCATATGCGCTTCGGCATAGGCCATTGCCTCCAGTCCGGTGGCGTCGCGCATGTCGGGAATCTCGTCGATTGGCGTGTCCGCGTCAAAGCGGAATGATGCGGCAGCCATGCTTGTCTTGCCGCAGGTGGTTTCGACGGCCATGCCCCATTCCTGTGCCGCCCGCTGTGAGTCTGGTGTCATCCCGGAAGGGGTGGCAACGAGGCATGCGCCCGCCAGTGAGCGGTTCGTGCGCTGTGACATGGCTTCGGCCCAGGAGGCGAAGTCGTGAGGCGATGTATGGTCTGGCGTCATCCCTGTTGCCATGCTTGTCTGTGCTTCCGTGTCCATTGCTGACCCCTTGTCGTGGATTGTCCCTGTTGCGGATTGTCCATATGCCTGTGCTGTTTGGCGTACGTCCGTAATG
Source organism: Bifidobacterium sp. UTBIF-68 (assembly GCF_006408855.1). Taxonomy (NCBI): domain Bacteria; kingdom Bacillati; phylum Actinomycetota; class Actinomycetes; order Bifidobacteriales; family Bifidobacteriaceae; genus Bifidobacterium; species Bifidobacterium sp. UTBIF-68. The sequence goes on from NZ_JFAN01000002.1 coordinate 18,297, forward strand.
TACGGCATCCGTCTGCTGTTTGGCATCCGTCCGCCGTTCATGGGTTATGCTCGTCGTCCGCAGCGTCCGCCTGTCGGATGGTGAGCACCATCCTAAAGCATGTCCGCGCGTTCGTCCGATGCCGCCATGCGCGGCTGGCGGACCGTGGCATCGTGCCGGCCTGTCAATCGGTCACTTCATGAGCGCCTCCAATGCATCCTTGAGATGGATGACCTCGATGACGTCGAGTCCCGGCACGGTAAAGCGTTTGCGCATGGACGGCACCACGGCCGCAGTGAATCCCAGTCTTGCCGCCTCGCGCAGACGGTGCTCCAAACGGGGTACCGGACGAATCTGCCCGGTGAGGGATATCTCTCCGATGGCGCATGTGGTGCGCGATATCGGCCGGCTCTTTGCGGCGCTCGCCAATGCGCCCACAATGGAGAGGTCACAGGAAGGCTCCTTGGCGTTCCCGCCCGCAATCGTGGAAACATACAGGTCGTTGGCGAGCAGATTGATGCCGCCGTGACGGTACAGCACTGCCGTCAACATGGCGATGCGGCTTGGATCCACGCCGTTGACCGCGCGCCGTGGTGTCGGCAGCACTGATTTCGTAACCAGCGCCTGCACCTCGATGGGCAGGCTGCGGTGCCCGTCCAGAGTGAAGGTGATGCATGTGCCGTCCACCGAACCGGTGTCGGAGTCCCGGCCTGCGCCGGTGGACAGGAACAGTCCTGTAGGATCGGTGACTTCCTCGATGCCTTCGCCGCTCATATCGAAGCAACCGACCTCGTCGGTCGGTCCGAACCGGTTCTTGATCGCTCTGAGCATGCGCAGCGCTGTCTCGCTGTCTCCTTCGAACTGACAGACCACATCCACCAGATGTTCCAGCGTCCTGGGGCCGGCGATCGAGCCGTCCTTGGTGACATGGCCAACGAGGAACACCGGGATATCTAGTGTCTTGGCGGTGTCGATCAATGCGCTTGCCACTTCGCGAACCTGCGTGGAACCGCCTGAGATGCCATCGACCTCCTGGGAGACGATGGTCTGCGCGGAATCCACGATTGCCAACGCCGGCCTATGCTGCTCGATTAGGCCGAGCACTGTGGACAGGTCGGTCGTCGAAGCCAGCAGCAGGTTCTGTTCTACGGCGTTGATTCGTGTGGCGCGCAGCCGAACCTGCGCCTGCGATTCCTCGCCGGAAATATACAGCACGGTGCCTGATTGCGCCTGTCCGCCATTGCTTTCCCGGGAACGGGACGCATCGGGATGCGCAACGGCGCGAGCCACATTGCCTGCGGTCTGCAGCAGCAGTGTCGACTTGCCGATGCCAGGCTCGCCTGCGATAAGCGTCACCGATCCGGGCACCACGCCGCCGCCCAGCACGCGGTCGAATTCGCTGAATCCGGTCGAAAGCCGCAACACCGTCTCCGTGCCGATCTCGGTGATGGGCCTGGCGGCTGCACGGGCGGTGCTTGGAACCGCTACAGATGGCGTGCGTGATGTACGGCCCGGTGCCGCTGTTCGCGAACCGGAGGCCGCTTTCGCTTCATGGAACTCCTTCACGGTGCCCCACTGCCCGCATTCGGGGCATTTGCCGTACCATTTCGACCCGCTCCACCCGCATTCGGAACATACGTAATGCACAATTGACTTCGCCATGGTTCCACACTAACGCCGGATTTCGGTAGCGGTAAATTTTTTCCCTGTCTGATGGTACGGAAAAGCGTCACGCGGCTGTGAGAGAATTTGGCCATGACCAACTCCGAGACTGTTTCGACGACGCAATCCCACGGCAAATTGATCGCCGTGGTGATTGCCGCCGCTGTAGTGATTATTCTGGCAGTGCTTTCCGCGTTCGTATGGCCGGGTTGGGCCATCAAGAAGGATGATGCCAGCGCTCCTCAGACGACGCAGCAGCAGGCCGCTGCGGAGGAGCCAACCAAGCCGACCATAGATTCCACGGCCCTGCCGGATGACGCCAGCGAGCTGTTGAAGGCGATGCCGGACAGCGTGCTGAATTTCGCCCGCACGAAGGCCGAGGCGACGACTTCTTGGAGCAGTGCTTCTCCGCTTGAGGAATACACGGTTACCTATTCCACCGGAGACAGCGCCAAGGACGTTACTCTGGTGGTCGCCCAATGGTCCACCGCGGATAACGCCAAGACGCAGTATGACGCTCTGGCGGCGGCGCAGACCGGTGAGGAGCTCGCTTCGGGTAATGTCAAGGTCTCCGGCGACACCACCGGTTCATACACCGTCAAGGCGAATCCTTCGGATGCCAAGAAGGCCGTCGCCACGTGGCAGAACGATACGGTGGTGTTTCAGGCGAGCGGTGACAAGCAGGCACTGGAACGGTTCTATCAGAAGTTCCCGCTGTGATGCACCACCTGTGAATGGACATGCGATTGCGTTGACAAGGCTGCCTCGATGGCGGCCTTGTGTTGTATCTGTGGGTGCTTGGCATGTCCTGTGAGTTTGCGTGAACGCGGCGTGAACGGGTGATGAAGCGCCGTGCGGCACACGAGTTCCCTCTGTCTTGCAACACGTGTACTATAGTGCGAGTTGCAACTTTTACGATTAATCGAAATGGAGGCTTCAGATGGGTTCTGTCATCAAGAAGCGCCGCAAGCGGATGAGCAAGAAGAAGCACCGCAAACTGCTGCGTAAGACCCGCCACCAGCGTAAGTAGTCTTACCTGCAATCAAGGCATGAAAACCCCGCAATCGCAACGAATGCGGGGTTTTTCGTATTCCATCGTGCTTCACGGATTGCTGGCATATGGACGCCGATATGCAAAGCCGCTTTCGCTGGGCGCATCTGCGTTGCGAAAGCGGCTTGTCTTGGGATGGCCGATGTGGAATCCGGTCGGTGTGATTGGCTGAATAGGTGCGATTGATGGTCGCACCTAATCAGCCAATCACTGAGAGAGGCCGTAAAGGTCACTTGTTGGCGTTGGTCAGCACACGCGGGCCGTTCGGGTCGCCCACGATGACCTTGTCCACCATGTTGAGGAACAGTCCGTGCTCCACCACGCCGACCGTGGTGATGAGGTCTTCGGCCAGCTCCTGCGGATGGTCGATGCGCTCGAGGTGCAGGTCGACCACGAAGTTGTTCTCGTCGGTGCGCACCTCCTTGCCGTCGGCGTCAAGACGAAGCACCGGCTTGTAGCCCTTGGCCTCGAACTTCTTGATCACGTGGCCGGCGCCGAACGGAATCACCTCGACAGGCAGCGGGAACTTGCCGATGGTGTCCACCACCTTGGACTCATCGACGATCCAGACGATCTGGTTGGAGTTGGTGGCCACGATCTTCTCCCACAGCAGGGCGGCGCCGCCGCCCTTGATGCCGTTGAAGTTCTTGTCCACTTCGTCGGCGCCATCGATGGTGATGTCGATGTGATCGACGTCGTCGATGTCCACGATCTTGATGCCGTAGCTTTCGGCCTGGGCCTGGGTGCGGCGGGAGGTGGTCACGCCGGTGAACTCGAGGCCTTCCTCCTGATGGCGGCGGCCGAGTTCGTCGACCAGGAACTTCACGGTGGAGCCGGTGCCGAGACCGGCGATCATGCCGTCTTGAATGAGCTTGGCGGCCTCGATGCCAGCCGCCTTCTTCAGCGCGTCCTGCTGAGCCTTGTCCATGGGATTTCTCCTTTGTTTCCTTGGTTCAACCGTATAGGTGTAACGGTGCACAGCTTGCTCTCTTATCCTAACGCGCATGAGCGAATTTGTGCCGTCATGTCCGTTTCCCTGCGTATTTGTGCGGATTGTGTGATGTGGGATACCGTTTATTGTGCCGTTTGCGATGCCTGTGTGGTCATTGACGGAAGAACGGTGCATTGGTGATGGTCAGCTTGCCGTCGCCGTCCACGTAACCCTCGATGGCGATCGTGCCGGAGATCGGCAACGGTTGGCCGTTGAAATACGGGCTTGTCTTGGGGGCGGGGGAGAAAGCCAATGTTCCGGACACCGTCAGTCCGCTGGGAGTGGCGCTGTGCTGCCCGGACTGGACGGTGGATGGACGAGGCTGCGCTGGTTGCGCGGATGGTCGTGCATCTGTATCCGGTTGTGTCACAGAGTCGAGCGAATGATCTTCGGCATGCTGCGCATCGTGCGAGTCGTCGGCATGCTCGCCGAAATCGAAATCGGGCACACCCTCCGGCTCCGCCAGCATATCGACGAGCGATCGTCCGGAGGTCTTACCCATACCGGTACGAGATTCGTGCGATTGCGGATGCGTCTTGGACGGTTCGGGCTTTCGCAACGCCGAGGCATCGGCCCTGCCGTCCAATACCAGTTGCACATCCGGTGGTACATCGGTGCCGTGCGCATATTCGGAATGCAGCAACGATTGCCACCCTTCGATCGGCAGATAGCCATCCCGCGCGCCGGAGCGGCAGTCGCCGGCATAGGTGCGGGCCAGCTCGTCCACCAATTCGTTGCCCTCGTTGCCGGCGTGACCTTTGACCCACTTGAAGTTCACGGGCCCGGGGCGCTTGGAGATTTCGGCATCGATGGCCTTGATGAGCTCCACATTCTTCACCGGCTTCTTCTGCGAGTTCTTCCAGCCGTTGCGTTTCCACCCCTTGACCCAGGTGGTGGAGCAGTTGATGGCATATTGCGAATCGGACTCGATGAGCAGCGGCTCCTCGCCGGGGTGCGCGCGCAGCGCCTCCAGCACCGCGCACAGTTCGCCGATTTGATTGGTGCCGTTCGTGGCGCCGCCCGCGTCATAGCCATGCTCATCGTGTTCATGGCCGGGTGTGCCGCCCGCATTCTTGTCGTGGTCGGCCCAGGCCCAGCCCATGGGGCCATTCGGATTGCCGAGGGCGGATCCGTCTGTGGATATGGTGATGGTCATTGGTGTGTCTCCTGTTGTGCAATCCGAATGGCCCCTTCGCGTGCGCCTGTGGTGCGCACGCTCACTTCGCCTACGGTCAGCCCACTGGGCTGCCCGTTATACGGCTCAGCTTTCGGATTGCCGAGGGCGGATCCGTCTGTGGATATGGTGATGGTCATTGGTGTGTCTCCTGTTGTGCAATCCGAATGGCCCCTTCGCGTGCGCCTGTGGTGCGCACGCTCACTTCGCCTACGGTCAGCCCACTGGGCTGCCCGTTATACGGCTCAGCTTTCGGATTGCCGAGGGCGGATCCGTCTGTGGATATGGTGATGGTCATTGGTGTGTCTCCTGTTGTGCAATCCGAATGGCCCCTTCGCGTGCGCCTGTGGTGCGCACGCTCACTTCGCCTACGGTCAGCCCACTGGGCTGCCCGTTATACGGCTCAGCTTTCGGATTGCCGAGGGCGGATCCGTCTGTGGATACGGTGATGGTCATTGGTGTGCCTCCTGTTGTGCAATCCGAATGGCCCCTTCGCGTGCGCCTGTGGTTGCCGCAATAAGTTCAGTCATGCACTCCAGACTACGTGCCCGTGGGGAATATAAGGGCGATATTGCTGTTTTCGCGGGTGATGGTTCGTGGTTAAGCCGTTGGTTGGAGAAAGAGGAGATGGAATGTTCATCGACCAAGAAAAACAGTGGGGCGTTCGGAACCCAGTCCGAACGCCCCACTGTTGTTTGGTGTCAGTCAAGGAGCTGCAGAATCACTCGCTCAGGGCCTTGTCGACCACGAGCTTGGCCTCGTCGAGCACCTTGTCCAGAGCCTCAGGGCTCTCGAAGGACTCGGCGTACACCTTGTAGATGTTCTCGGTGCCGGAAGGACGGGCGGCGAACCAGTTGTCCTTGGTGGTGACCTTCAGGCCGCCGATCTTGGCGTGGTTGCCCGGGGCCTCGGTCAGCTTGGCGGTGATGTCCTCGCCGGCGAGCTGGGTGGCGGTCACGTCGTCGCCGGTGAGCTTGGCGAACTTCTGCTTCTGCTCAAGGGTGGTCGGGGTGTCCACACGCTTGTACCAGGACTCGCCGAAGCGTGCCACCTGGCCCTTGTGCAGCTCGGCCGGGTTCTTGCCGGTCTTGGCGGTGATTTCCGCGGCTAGCAGGTCGGGAATCAGACCATCCTTGTCGGTGGTCCACACGCGGCCGTCCTTGCGCAGGAAGCTCATGCCGGAGCTCTCCTCGCCGCCGAACGCCACCTCGCCGGTGAACAGCGGGTCGACGAACCACTTGAAACCGACCGGAACCTCGACCAGCTTGGCGTTGATGGAAGCGGCCACGCGGTCAATCAGGGAGGAGGAGACCAGCGTCTTGCCGATGCCGGCGCCCTTCGGCCAATCCGGACGATTGCCGCCGAACAGGTACTCAACGACCACGGCGATGTAGTGGTTCGGGTTCATCACGCCCCAGTTCGGGCAGACGATGCCGTGACGGTCAGCGTCCGGGTCGGTGCCGCCGACCAGATCGTACTTGTCCCAAGCGCCGGCGTTGAGCTGGTCGACCAGGCCCTTCATCGCGTACGGGGAGGAGGGGTCCATGCGGATCTTGCCGTCGTGGTCGATGGTCATGAAGCGCCAGGTCGGGTCGACCTCAGGACGCACCACGCCGATGTTCAGGCCGTACTTCTCGTTGATGAGCGGCCAGTAGTTCACGGAGGCGCCGCCCAGCGGGTCGATGCCCAGACGCACGCCGGAGTTGCGGATCACGTCGAAGTCGATGACGTTCGCCAGATCGTCGACGTAGTGCTCGCGGAAGTCGAAGCCCTCGACGTACTCGGACTTGATGGCCTCCTCGTAGGGCACGCGCTTGACCGACTTGTAGTCGCCGAGCAGCTCGTTGGCGCGGGCGGCGATGGCGTTGGTGGTTTCGGCCGGAGCCGGACCGCCGGTGACGGGGTCGTACTTGAAGCCACCGTCGGTGGGCGGGTTGTGGGACGGGGTGACGACGATGCCGTCGGCCAGACCTTCGCCCTCGAAGCGCTGGGTGCCGTCAGCCGCACGGTTGTGGGTCAGGATGGCCTGGGAGACTACAGGGGTGGGCACGAAGTCGTCGCGGGAGTCGATGCGCACGTGCACGCCGTTGGCGACCAGCACCTCGATGGCGGTCTTCTTGGCCGGGCCGGAGAGCGCGTGGGTGTCGGAGCCGAGGTACAGCGGGCCGGTCACGCCGGCCTTCTTGCGGTATTCGGCGATGGCCTGGGAGATGGCGATGATGTGGGCCTCGTTGAACGAGGTCTTCAGGGACGATCCACGGTGGCCGGAGGTGCCGAAGATGACACGCTGCTCGGGGACGGAGGGATCGGGGACGAGGTCATAGTACTTGCCGATGACCTCATCGACGTCAATCAGATCTGCTGGGGTGGCGGGAAGACCCGCATTTGTTGCTACCATGCCTCTTATTCTGCCACGTTTTCCGCAGTTTTGCGTGGATTTATGTTAAGAGTTGTCCGCTTTTGTGCGAAAAAGGAAGAATCTTGCCTGCTGTTTGGCCAAAATTCATATCTCGTTGGGTTCCTGGGCGCTGCGCGGGACATGCTTGAGGCATGGAATCGCATGATTGACTGCAGATAACTGGCTTATGGCCGGTGAAACCGCGCGGTCGTTACACGCCAGCATTGGAAAAGCTGCTTTATGGGAATGGCCGACGCCGCGGAATCGCGAACGTCGGCCATTGCCTCAACGCATCATCGGAACGATCACTGCAGTCATCGCGACCGTCAACGGCGGGTCATCTCCGCTTCGATCTCCTCCAGCGACTTGCCCTTGGTCTCCGGCACGAACCGCATGACGAACGGGATGGACAGCAGCGAGAACACGCCGAAGATGGCGAATGGGCCACCCACGTTGTTGCCGAATGCGGCAAGCAGCATGAGGAAGAACTGGGAGACGACGAAGTTGCCCAGCCAGTTGGCCGCCGAGCCGAAGGAGGAGCCGATGCCACGCACCGACAGCGGGAAGATCTCGCCGATGAGCACCCATGCGATCGGACCCCAGGAGATGGCGAAACCGAGGATGTAGAAGGCGATGAGGATCATGGTCGGAATGGCGAGCACGGCCACGTCGCCCACGAAGTTCATCACGGCGAGAATGGCGAGCGAAACGGTCATCACCACGGAGCCGAAGATCAGCATCGTCTTGCGCGGGAACTTGTCCATGATCAGCGTGGCCACGATGGTGGAGACGAAGTTCACCACGCCGATGCCCACGGATACCCAGATCGCATCGTTTTCAGGGAAGCCGAAGCCCTTGATGAACACCTGCGGCAGGAAATAGATGACCGAGTTGATGCCCACGAGCTGCTGGAAGAGCATGATGCCCACGGCGGCCACCAGCGCCGGACGCGCAATACGGAACAGTTCGCGCACGCCGCCCTTGGTGTCCTGCGCGGCCACGGCCTTGATTTCGTCAAGCTCGAGCTGCACCTGCGTCTGGTCGACCTCCTTGCGGATGAGGGTGAGCACCTTGAACGCGTTGCGCTCGTCGCCCTTGTTCACCAGGTAGCGCGGGGACTCCGGCAGCAGGATGCCGCCGATCAGCAGCAGAGCCGCCGGCACCAGTGCGGAGCCGAGCATCCAGCGCCAATCGCGCATGCCGAGCAGGTTGTGGCCGAGGAAACCGAGGTTGGAGGCGTAGGCGAGCAGGATGCCGAAGGTGATCATGAGCTGGAACAGCGTGGACAGTGAACCGCGGTGCTCCTTCGGCGCGAGCTCGGCGAGGTAGGCCGGTGTCAGTGCGGACGCCGCGCCGACGGCGAGGCCGAGGATGATGCGCGCGGCGACCATCATCAGGAAGCCGGTGGCCGAGGCGCACATGCCCGAACCGATCAGGAACAGGATGGCGGACACGATGAGCAGCTTCTTGCGGCCGAACCGGTCGGACAGCGCGCCGATGGACAGTGCGCCGGCGCACGAGCCGATCAGCACGGACGAAGTGATGAAACCGGTCTGGGAGACGCTCAGTGCGAAGTCGGATTCGATGAGCGGGGAGGCGCCGGAGATGATGCCGGTATCGAAGCCGAACAGCATGCCGCCCAGCGCGCCGAACGTGAAGATGAACGAGCTGTTGAGCGGGAATCGAGACGAGAAGCCGCGGGATTCCATGGCCTCTATCGCTTCGATCGCGTTCGCCGCCTCGCTTGCTGCTTTGCTCGCCACGGCGTTGGTCGCGTCTGCCGTGGTCTGGGCCGATGTGGGTGATGATGCTGCCGTCGTCATTGTCCTGTTCCTTTCATCGTCATTGACAGTGCTTGCGTCCGCGGCTGCGCGTCATGTCGCGCCGTGCCGCGCGTCTGCGGCGTTGTGTGCTGCGCGCAGGAGCACATCATCGATGTACTTGGGCAACAAAAAAGACCTGGAACAATGTGGAACCGGTGTATCGCCATGGACAACAGCCCATAGGATACGCAAATTCCACATCGCTCCAGGTCTTGCCTCGTTTCCAAGTAACAACCCTGCTACGCAACGTGTGTGAAACATAGAATACGACGTTTTCGACCGCGACACTCCGAAGCGCGATACTGTGATGGCGTATGCGAGACAATGGCGACAACCATGAGAGGAGTGGCCGTGGGAAATACGTCGATGGCGATGCGGATAGTCGAAGCCCTCGGCGGTCCAGACAATATCCGTGAGGTCACGCATTGCGCCACACGTCTGCGCATCGCGCTCGCAGACGAACGGAAGGCTGACTTCGCCCGCATTGAGGCCATCGATGGGGTGCTGGGTGCGTTCTCCCGTCCCGGCGGACGTTGCCAGATCGTCATCGGCGGTGCCGTGGCATCGGTGTATGAGGCGGTCGTGGCCATACTGGGCTCGACCAGTACCCCGGCAGCAGGCACCTCGGCGACCGGCATGCCTGCGCATCGCCATTGGCCGAAGTCCGCGCGCGCATGGGCGGGCGCCGTGTTTGATTACATATCCGACGCATTCCGCCCGTTGCTTGGAGTGTTGCTCGGCGCGTCGATGGTCATAGCCCTGGCCAATGTGATGGTGGCGTTCGGCGGTATGCCGGCTGGTGGCGCCGCACAGGAATGGAATCTGCTGAAGGCGATATGGGAGGGCATGTTCATGCTGCTTCCGGTGATGATCGCCTACAACGCCTCCCGCAAGCTCAATGTCGACCCGTGGCTTGGCGGCGCGATCATGGCGGCCTTGATGGCGCCGCGCCTCGCCGGAATCACTGGCGGGATCACCGTGTTCGGCGTGGTCCTTCCGATCCGCGACTATGGCGGGAACATCATCGTGCCGTTGCTGATGGCCGTCGCGCTCGCAATGGTATATCACGGGCTTGCACGGGTGATTGCCGGCAGCGTGCAGCTGGTGTTCGTGCCATTCCTTTCGCTGGTGTCCGTCTATCTGCTCACGGTGCTGCTCATCGGTCCTTTCGGCGTGTGGATCGGCGATGGGTTGAGCGCAGGCACGGCCTGGCTGGACGCGCATGTGCCGTTCCTGTTCGCGCTGCTTATCCCGATGCTGTACCCGTTTTTGGTGCCGTTGGGACTGCATTGGCCGTTGAACGCCCTGATGCTCGTGAATATTCAGACACTGGGATATGACTTCGTGCAAGGTCCGATGGGCGTATGGAACTTTGCGTGCTTCGGAGCGACGGCGGGCGTGTTGGCGCTCGCCGTCCGCGACCGGGATTCGGCCATGCGCCAGACTGCGCTGAGCGCTCTGCTGGCGGGGCTGCTGGGCGGTGTCTCGGAACTCAGCCTGTACGGTATTCATCTGCAGCATCGCCGCATCTATCGGTGGCTGCTTGCCGGGTGCGCGGCCGGAGGCGTGTCCAGTGCGGTGCTGGGAGGCCTGTTCCCCTCCGTGCTGCCGGACGGCCAGACCGTGCATGGGGTGACGACCACTGCCTTCGCTTTCTCGTCGTTATTGACGATTCCCGTGTTCGACCGGGCGTGGGTATATGCGTCGTCCATCGCGATTGCGTTCGTGGTGGCGATGACGCTGGTGGTCGTATTCGATTACCGCACCCCGCAGTGCGCCGTGTCCTCTGCGAAACCGGGCCGGTCTGCCGATGACGCCGTGCATGACGCGCCGTTGCCGGATGCTCTGGTGCCGAGCGAGACATCAAACGGTGCCGTGTCGGCTGATGCGGATGCGGGAACATCCGAGACGGAGTCCTCCCATGCCGTACTTGCGCCGGTGGACGGCACGCTGATTGGTCTGGATACCATTGGTGACCCGGTATTCGCCTCCAAGGCGTTGGGCGAAGGCATCGGTGTGATGCCGAGTGAGCGCGACGGCATGATGACGGTATGCGCGCCCGTTGCCGGTATGCTGAAAACCGTGTCCAGAACGGGGCATGCATTCGGCATCAAAACCGATGACAACGTCGAGGTGTTGGTGCACGTCGGTTTGGACACGGCCGATATGGATGGTGAAAGTTTCGTGCTGCAGGTAGGCAAAGGCGATGCAGTGCAGGAGGGTGAGCCGGTGATGCAGGTCGATTGCCATGCGGTTGCCGAGTCCGGCCGCAGCATGGTGGTTGTTGTGACCGTGGTGAACAGCGCTGCGATGACGTCGGTCACGCCATTGCTGACCGTCCCCGCGAGCGGGACGCCACTCGGCAGGGGAAACCTGAGCCAAGGGGAATCCGACATGTCGGAGCGTCAGACCAGAGCCGTGCGGGTCGGTGACCCTATCATCGATGTAGAGCGGTGACAAAGATGCCGGGGAAGACGATGCAGACGGTGAAAGGAGGATGCCATGGAGATACTGAGGGTCTTCAACAACAACGTCGTGTTGGCCAAAGACGGTAACGACGGTGAAGTGATTCTCACGGGCCGTGGCTTGGGATTCCAAGCCAGACCGGGCCAATCGGTGGATGAATCGAAGATCGTGCGGACGTTCGTGCCGTCGGACGGGCGGGACCCGGACCATCTCGCGCAGATGATTGCGGGCATCGCTCCGGAAACCATTCGCCTGGTGGTCGACGCCATGAAGGAGACCGGCCTGGACGAGCATCAGAGCGCAAGCGCCACGTTGGTGTTGGCGCTCTCCGACCATATCGCCGGCGCGGTTGAACGGCGACGGCGTGGCATCGATGTGGCCTACCCGCTGATTGGTGAGGTGCGCAACCTCTATCCGCGTGAGTATGAGCAGGGGCGGTCGCTGCTCGCCGCAATCAACTCTCGGCTTGACGCACCTTTGCCAGATGGCGAGGCGACCTCGCTGGCCATGCATCTGGTGAATGCCGGGTTCGCCACCGGCGACCTGACCTACACCTATACGATGACCGGCGTCATTCAGCAAATGCTGGACATCATCGAGAAGACGTACGGGCTGGTGTTGGATCGTGAGTCGGTGAACGTGGGTCGATTCATTACCCATCTGCGCTACCTGTTCATCCGAGTGCACCAGCACCGTCAGCTGGATGGTGAGCCGGCGCCCATCATCGAGGCGATCCGTGCCGCCTACCCCAAGGCCATACGTTGCGCGAGCACCATCCGATCCTTGCTGGAGCTGCGGCTCGACGCGGATATCAGCGAGGACGAAGTCGCCTATCTGGCGATGCATGTGGCCCGAGTCACCGCCGACGCAGAGCGGGCCGTCGCCGTGCCGGATGACGGGAGCCATGCCGGTGGCAGACAAGCCGAGGGCAGCTTGGCCGATTACAGACAGCCCAATCGCAAGCAGAATAATCACAAGCAGAATAATCCCAGGCAGGAGGCGCGATGATCACCCGAACGGTAACGGTAGGCAGCGCCATGGGGCTGCATGCGCGTCCGGCTGCCATGTTCGCCACTGCCGTGGAACAGACCGGGCTCGACGTGGTGTTGCGGCATGGCGGCGAGGAAGCGGATGCTGCCAGTGCGTTGGACATCATGGCGCTCGGCATCGCCGGAGGGGAGACGGTGACCATCGGCGTCGACGAGGAGGAAGCCAGTGCGGGCGGAGCGAGTGCCGCAGATGATGCCGTCGAGGCTATTGAGGCGAAACTGGACGAGCTCGCCGCGCTGCTCGCCCATGATTTCGATGCGGCTGATGGAGTCTGATGGGAGTCTTCTGATGTCGGGCGCACAGATGAATGGCGACGATCGTCGTGTTTTGCGGGGCATCGGGGTTTCCTCCGGTGTGACCAGCGGCCGCGTACGACTGATGCATGAGCCGCCCGGCGTTGACGAGGGGGAGCTGGCCTGCGCGGATCCACAGTCGGACATGATACGTGTGCGCGCGGCGATGGCCGCCGTCGCTGCCACGTTGAGGGAACGGTCCCTTCAGGCCGCCGATGATACGACCCGTGCCATGCTCGCGGCCAACGCGCGATTGACGGAGGATCGCGGCTTGGACAAAGCCATCATGAAGCACCTGTCGGCCGGCGATGGCGTGACTCATGCTGTGGCCAACGCCGTGGACGAATACATCGAGCGTTTCGGCAAGGCCGGCGGTATGATGGCCGAACGAATCACCGATCTCAACGACATCCGAAACCGTATCATCGCCGAGTTGCGGGGATTGCCGGGCGCAGGGCTCCATCGTGATGCCATGTGCGACATCCCGGTGATTCTCGTCGCCCGAGACCTGTCACCCGCCGATGCCGCCGCATTGGACCCTGCTGTAGTACGCGGACTGGTGCTGGAAGAGGGAGGAGCGACCGGCCATACCGCCATTCTGGCCGCCGAACGCGGCATCCCGGCAGTGGTGAGGGTGCATGGCGTACTGGAATCGGCAGCCGATGATGGACGGATCGTTCTTGACGGTGGCACCGGAGAGGTGATTATCAATCCCGATGCCGCCGACCTCGATCGTGCCGCCGGACGCGCCGCCCGGCGGAAGGCGTTGCTCCACGACAGTGCGTCCGGTGCCGCTGACGGTACTGCGGCCGGCATCGCTGCGGCCGGCACCGTTGGTGATGCTGCCGCTGGTGATGCTGCCGCCACCTTCGCCATGACCGCTGATGGATGTCGGATACTGCTGAACGCCAACGTCGGCACTCCGGCCGAAGCGGAGGAGGCCGCCCGAGCCGGCGTAGATGGCATCGGCTTGCTGCGTAGTGAATTCCTGTTTCTGAACCGTTCGCAGGCACCAACGGAGGCGGAGCAGACCGCAGCGTATGCCCGGGCAGTCCAAGCGTTCGGCGGCCGTCCGGTGGTGGTTCGCACATTCGACGCCGGTGCCGATAAACCGCTTGCCTTCGCGCGAATCGGCGGTAACGAAACGCCGGCCGTGACCAATCCGGCGCTCGGTGTGCGGGGCATCCGCCTGGGCATGCTGCGCGAGGACCTTCTCGATACGCAGCTCGCGGCGCTCGCCAACGCATATCGGGCCTCGGGGCACAGTATTTCGGGGCACAGTCTGAAGGTGATGGCCCCGATGGTCACGACCATGCAGGAGACGAAATGGTTCGTGGACAAAGCACATGCAGCCGGGCTGCCGCATGCCGGCATCATGATCGAAACGCCGGCTGCCGCCGTACAAGCCGCGTCATTGCTCGCAGTGGCGGATTTCGCGTCTATAGGCACTAACGATCTGATGCAGTACACGATGGCCGCCGACCGGCTGGATGGTAGCCTGTCCGGCCTGCTCGACCCATGGCAGCCCGCCCTGCTGCGCATGATGCGGATAGCCGTCGAGGGCGGTCTGGCAGCCGGAAAACCGATTAGCGTATGCGGCGAAGCTGCGGGCGATCCTCTGCTGGCATTGGTGTTTGTGGGATTCGGCATACGATCGCTGTCGATGGCATGGCGGAAAGCGGCCGCTGTACGGTCCGCGTTGCGGCTGCACAGTCTGGCTGATTGCCGGCGTATGGCACAAGCCGCGCTCGACGCGCGTTCGGCGGTGGAAGCCCGTCAATCCGCGCTGTCGCTCGCCGACAGCAGGCTGCGTGATGTGCTGTGACTTCGACGGTTTAACCGCGGAAGGCGCAAGTGGAGCGCTCGCGGGACGCTGATATGGGATTTTCAGCGGATCGGCTCCAGCAGCGCGGTGGTTTCGGCGAAATCGGCCGTGGCGTTCGCCGCCGCCACTTGCGCGGTCTTCTCCAGAGAGGAGAGCGTGGACGCCGGGACGCGCACGATAAGCGCACGACGGTCCACGGAGAACCGGATATGACGGGTCTCCGGCAACATGTCGCCGTCCACCTGCGCCTTGGCCGGCTTCTCCAGTGTGATTTCAGCGGTAAGCCCCTGTATCTGCTCCACCGTCGAGTTCGTGGACAGCGGGTTCTGCTCGGGCTTGCCGGTCAGCGTCTGATGCACCACGTCGCCGAACAGATTCGCCCAGCCCAGGATGCCGCCGGTGGTGTCGATGACCTCGAAATCGAGGATACCGTCGTCATATGAGGCGGCCGGCATCAGCGAAAAGACGGGAATCTGGCCGCAATTGCCGGCCATGATCGTACGGAAGTCGAGATTGCGGATGGAATGTGAGGAGCCATCGGGGCTGGTGATGGTCAGATTGGCTCGGTATTTTGGGGCGAACAGGTTCTTGAACCCGCCCACGAAATAGGCGAGCCAGCTGATATTGGCTTTCAGTGCGGGATCGGTGTCGTCGATCATGGCCGCGTCGAAGCCGATGCCGGCGATGATGAGGAACGCGTGCCCGTGGTCGTCCTCCGGATGGTCAAGCAGCCAGAGTCGCCCCATATCCACCAGACGCGAGCCGTGGGATGTGGCCACGGTGAGCGCGGCATCGACATCATCCACGGGAATGCCCATGTTGCGGGCGAACAGGTTGCCGGTGCCGATGGGGATGATGCCCAACGCATGGCCGGTGCCGGAGACCGCGCTGGCGACAGTGCGTACCGTGCCGTCGCCACCCACCGCGATGACCACGTCGGCGCCGTCCGCCAGTGCCTCCTTGGCACATGCGCGGCCATCCTTGTCGAGCTGCGTGTCATAGAAACGAATACGGTTCAGGCCTTTGGAGCGGCAGAACTCCTGGATATGCAACCGCTGCGTCGCCGCCTGCGGTTTGGAGGGGTTGATCACGAAGGCGTACTGCACCTCGTCGTCACGACGTTTCTCCAATGATTCCGCCAATTTGCGGCGGCGTCGCGCTCGCAACACGAGTGCTACGGCGGCTATGGCCACGATCACGAGGATAACAACGGCGACGATGAGCGCGGTGACGACAGGCTGAGACATGACTCCTATTGTTAGCGTGACCGTGGGAATAAGCGGCGCAAGATGCGTGAACATGAACAGTTTGTGCACGTCATGCGCGGCAGGGGCTGCTCTCGTGATGGTTTGTCGCGGTGGAGTTTGCGGTTGTTCGCGGGCAGACGGCATGCATGATGCGCGACGCACTCAAGGCCATTCGGCCAAATTGCTTGTGCGGTTCGGCTGGGGTGTGGGGTGACATTTCATTCGTTCGCTGTTCGGGCTGTATGTCACAGCGGTGCAGGTGGCGTTTCCGGGGGTGCTTCCGGCATTCGATACGAATGCCGGTTCGGGCTTGCTTGTGCATGCCGCGTGTCGGCTTGCGACGGTAGTGTTAGGCGCATGCTTGATATTCAATTCATTCGTGAACACGCCGATATCGTCAAGGAATCCCAGCGTAAGCGCGGCGAGTCCGTGGAACTCGTCGATGAGGTGCTCTCCTCCGACACCACCCGTCGTGAATCGCTGAAGGCCTTCGAGGAGGCCCGCGCCCAGCAGAAGGAAATCGGCAAGAAGGTGGCCGCTGCGCCCGCCGACGAGAAGGCCAAGCTTATTGCCCAGACCAAGGAGCTGGCCGCCAAGGTCGCCGAGTACAAGGCGGAGGCCGATTCCGCGGCCGAGGAATACACCACCGCCATGTGGAAGCTGTCCAACATCGTCGAGCCGGAGGCTCCGGAAGGCGGCGAGGATGACTATGTCGTGGTCAAGAAGGTCGGCCAGATCCGCGATTTCGCGGCCGAGGGCTTCGAGCCGAAGGACCATCTGACGCTTGGCACCGAGGTCGCGGGCATCGACATGCGTCGTGGCGTCAAGGTCGGCGGCTCCCGCTTCTACTTCCTGCGCGGCGCGGTTGCGCGCATGCAAATTGCCATGCTGACCATGGCCGTCGACCAGGCGGAGCAGCACGGCTTCGTGCTCGCCATCACCCCGACGCTGGTGCGTCCCGAGGTCATGGCCGGCACCGGTTTCCTCAACTCCCACGCCGATGAGATCTACCGCCTGCGTGAACCCGACGATCAGTACCTAGTCGGCACGTCCGAAGTGGCGCTCGCCGGCATGCACGAGAACGAGATCCTCGACCTGTCTGATGGTCCGCTGCGTTACTGCGGCTGGTCGTCCTGCTACCGCCGCGAAGCCGGTGCCGCCGGCAAGGATACGTCCGGCATCATCCGCGTGCACCAGTTCGACAAGGTCGAGATGTTCGTGTACGCGAAGCAGGAGAACTCCTACGCCGAGCACCAGCACCTGCTGGAGATGGAGCAGGAGATGCTCGCCAAGGTCGAGGTGCCCTACCGCATCATCGACACCGCCGCCGGCGACCTTGGTTCCTCCGCCGCCCGCAAGTTCGACTGCGAGGCATGGGTGCCGACCCAGGGCCGCTACCGCGAGCTCACCTCCACCTCCAACTGCACCGAGTACCAGGCTCGCCGTCTCAACATCCGCGAGCGCACGGAAGACGGTTCCACCCGTCCGGTCTCCACGCTCAACGGCACGCTGGCCACCACCCGTTGGCTGGTCGCCATCCTCGAGAACCATCAGCAGAAGGACGGCTCCATCGAGATCCCGAAGGCCATGCGCCCCTACATGGGCGGCCGCGAGGTCATCGAGCCGACCAAGTGGGAAGCCTGATTCGTCAGGCATGTCGCCAATGTGCGGCGGTTTTCGTGACCGTATGTATAATGTAATGTCGTGCGTTTTTGCTTGATGGCATTGCGCGCAAGGACAGATGTCTGAGCGGTCTAAAGAGACGGTCTTGAAAACCGTTGAGGGGCAACCCTCCGCGAGTTCGAATCTCGCTCTGTCCGCTACCAAGGGTTTCAGGCAATTGCCTGAAACCCTTTTTTCATGTCGAAATGCCTGTAATTTCAAGCGCTATTGCTGTTTTTGTGGGTGGTTGTTTGCCGGTGAGGCGTTGAACCGGTAAGAGAAGAGCGCTTTTTGGTTAGGATGTTTTCGACCAAGATAAACACACAACCGCAAAGCGCCTGATGAACAGCATATTCAAACGTCTTCTCAACGTCAAAGGCATGGTCGTCGAGTCCGCAAGGATCGTCGACGGGCCCATGCGCCCAGAGCCCGTGCTCGAGGTCCGGGTGCGTCCGCGCGCGGGCATGCTCAGGTGTTCGAGGTGCGGGCGGAAACGCCCGGGCTATGACCGTGGCGGCGGGGTGCGCCGATGGCGTCACCAGGATTTCGGCTGCTGGCGGGTCGAGCTGGTCGCGTCGATGCCCAGGGTGGACTGCCCCGGGTGCGGCGTCGTGGTCGCATCCGTGCCGTGGGCGGAGCCGGGGAGCCGGTTCACTAGGGATTTCGAGGCGGAGTGCGCGTGGCTGATGACGGTCGCCAACCAGAAGACGGTCAGCGGGTTCCTGCACATCGCGTGGCGCACCGCGGGCCAGATCGCCCATAGGGTCGCCGGACGACTCAAGGAGACCATGCCCTCGCCGTTCGACGGTCTCACGTCGATCGGCGTGGACGAGACCAGCTACCGCAAGGGCCACACGTATCTGACCGTCGTCGTCGACCACGAACGACACCGGGTGATATGGGCGCACGACGGATACGGCAGGGACGTGTTCGACCTGTTCTTCAAGCAGCTCACCGACAAGCAGAAGGCGTCCATCAAGGTGGTGACCGGCGACGGGGCGAAGTGGATCGACTCGTGCGTGCACGAATGGTGCCCGCAGGCGGAGCGCGTGCTCGACGGGTTCCACATCGTCAGCTGGATGACCGACGCGCTCGACAAGGTGAGGAAGCGCCTGTGGAACGATGCGAGGCGCGGCGGCGACCAGGAGGGCGTCAAGCGCATGCGCGGCGTCAAATACGCGGTCCTGAAGAACCCCGACCAATTGACCGACCGTCAGGACGAATCCCTCACCGCATTGGGAAACACGGATCCCAAGGGACAGCTCTACCGCGCCTGGCAGCTCAAGGAACTGTTGAGGAACCTGCTCAAACACCCCATCGGACAGGCCACCGCGGAACTCAAACGCTGGGTGTTCTGGGCGTCCCACAGCCGCATCCCCGAAATCGCCGAACTCTCCCAAAAGATCCGCAGACGGCGGCCCGACATCCTGCGCACCATCGAACTCGGGTACTCCAACGCCAGGCTCGAGGCGTCCGACAACAGGATCAAGGTCACCATCCGCATGGCCTACGGCTTCCACCACGTCGACAACCTCATCAGCCTGATCATGCTCCGATGCGGCGGCCTCGACATCCGACTACCAAAGCCCACCAACTAACCCACGAAAACAGCACAAGCCTCAAAAAAGAGAATCGTCTGAACGACTTCAGAGCAGTGGTATCAATGAAGCAATCGCCCGCGCCGAAGAGAGATTTGCTGCAGAATATGATGAATATCAGTCTCTGTCCGAGTTCTTAACCCGATTGTCGAAGAGGGGAGTGCCCAAGCCGGATGATTTCGTCTACGAATTGCGAGTGCGTGAGGCTAGAGTCGCGCTAGCCGCCAAAAAGCTTGAAGAATTACGGGCGGTCAAGCAATCGATGAGCGCACAGCATCAGCATCAACACATCCGTCAACGCAGACGGACAAGGGGAATAAGATAAGGTTCCCCGGAGATGCTGGGCTATCTTTCCTGATTGATTTTGGGTATGCGCTGTGTATCGTTGATTGACCGCCAGTATGCATCGATGTCGCCGGACTGGGCGGCGGCATACCATTCCGGCTCATAGGTCGACCCGATGGCGAAGCCGAGCCATTGATCATACCTGTGTATGCGCTCCGTCCAGAACTCCTGCAGCAGCCTTCTTTCTTCAAGCTGCCCGGTCTTCTTCAATGTGCGACGCAAGGCGGTGATCTGCCCGACCGCGTACAGGTGCGAGGCGAGATAGGATCCAAGGTCTCTGAAGCGAGTCGAGGCTGTACGTCCGTCGTCCTTGCGGGCGGATTCCCACACACGGCAGAACGCATGCATATATGCGCGGGAGAAAACAACCTGCCAGTCATTGGAAGGTTTGACGGCGGGGATGTCCAGACAGACGAAGTCGATGATCTTCTCGTCTACGACTCCGACCCACTGCGGGTTATCAGAGGTGGTTTTGCGATGCAGTGCATGGAGGAGTGTTTCAAGCTGCTGCCGGGACGTCGTCTTGCTCTCAGTGGCGTTGTCCTTCACGAAATCCCGAACCGATGGATCATGGTCAGTGCTGGTGCGAGAGGTCCATTCCTGTGTCCAGGACCACTCGATGCCCTTGTCGGATATGCCGCAGGGGATGAGCTTGGTCAACAGAGTGGCCTTCACCACGTCATCAAGCGGCACCCCGCTGACCAACACCGCTTTCACGCTTCGCTCAGCTCTCCACCGCACGGTATCAGTCAATCCACACATCACTGCCGCCCTCATCGAATAGTTTTGACACCATACTATCGTGGGCTCGAAAAAAGATGCCCTCTCGGACTGAGCGGATTCGAGAGGACATGGCGTTGTCTTTTTTTCAGGCGTGTTGCCGTTCCAATTCCCGGTGGCACGCCTCACGCATGATGTCCGCGAAAGAGATGCCGCGGCGCTCGGCGGCCTCACGCAGGGCGTTCGCGTCGTTTTCTGGTATACGGAATGTGATCGGAACCATCGGCTCCTCGTAAAGCGGTGGACGGCCCAGCGGTTTGTTGATGACAAGCTTGCCGGGCTTGCCGTGGAAGATGCCGTTGTCGGCGTCCTCGTCCCACTGGTCGATCATATCGTCGGTGATTTCGATTCCACCTTTTGCCTTGTAATCTGCCATCTTGGTCACCTCCTTCCGATGAGTTGTCGTATCTCTGCGTCCGAGAATCCCATCTCGGCCAGAAACTTCTTGCGTGCTGGCGCGACGTGGAAAATAATCCACTCGTTGTCCTCTTCGCCTTCATAGGCGATGAGTTCGGTGAGCCGTCCATGCCAGTCCCATCCGACGGCCATCTTCTGATTGGGCTCGTATTCGCCCTGACGGGGCAATATTCGTGCGGCGTCCATCCAAGTGGAGAGTATTTCTCTCTCGTTCAGCCAGGGGCGTTTCTGCAACACTCTTGGGTGTACGAGTATTGTCATCACACCTCCTCTCTGGAGTTTCGTATACGAAAAGAATACCATTATGTATACGAAAAGAAAAGGGGTCGTTGGTAGGGTGTGAGGGCGAGGGCTTCGAGCATTGTTGGGTCTTCTCTCAGAAATGCTCTGTGGTTATTTGGCTGCCCCTGCCGGTAGAATCGCCTGTAGCGGTTCTGGTAATTGCCCGACTCCTGTGGAGTTGAGATGATGGGCCAAGTGAACGATATGGGGCGCGATGTGGTGCGTCCCATTATTGTATGGCTAGAAAACCCAATGTTTCCAATATCTGAACGCCAATATAATGGTGACCCTCGCTCTGTCCGCCACCAAGGAGGACCTAGATGATCTGTCTAGACCCCCTTCTCGTTGTTGCGTAAGGCCTCAGGGCTCCACTAGTTTGTGTTTCTGCGTTACTAGGGGCTGATTTGGGCTGTCGGGAAGGTCTATCTGCGTTACGAGGGGCTGGTCGCTGGAGTTGCAACGCCGCAGAATGGCTGAATGGCGTTGGCGCAATGCGGTTGTCATGCATGATGCTTGGGGAAGCCAGCCCCTCGTAACGCAGATGGATGTTCCGGCAAGCGGAAATCAGCCCCTCGTAAGCGAGTTGGCTGCATAACTGTGCCTCAACTATCCGCTCGTACTGGACTGTGTGGGTCGAAACATAAGGTAAACACGTTTGCGGTTTATGTTTCGTCCCATTTTGAGGGTGCGGAATGGGTCGAAACATAAACTGATGCCATGAATAACTTATGTTTCGACCCATGTGCTGCC